>NZ_JBHVBL010000004.1:0-187353 GCF_042668165.1 Arthrobacter sp. NPDC057388 | reverse complement strand
GTGAAGCTGACCGGTACTAATAGGCCAACAACTTACACCACCAAGAACACACACTTGCTTGCGTCCACTATGTGGTTCCCAACCAACAAACCCCCCGCACGGGTTTTGGCTGGCAGGAACCAAATAATTGAATACAACAACCACATGTTGTAACCACACGACTTCCCACCCCCACCGGCGCAAACGCCGCACGGGGGGACGGGTAACAGGGTTACGGCGGTCATAGCGTGGGGGAAACGCCCGGTCCCATTCCGAACCCGGAAGCTAAGACCCACAGCGCCGATGGTACTGCACCCGGGAGGGTGTGGGAGAGTAGGTCACCGCCGGACACTATTTACGGCTCAGGCCCCGACAATGAAACGTCGGGGCCTGACCCTTTTAACAACCAAACCCTCCCCAACAACCCTTCCACCCCACCTCCTCCAGGTCCTTCACCAACCCTCCCTCACCACCTGCAGGTCCTTCACCGACCCTTCCTCACCTCCTGCAGGTCCTTCACCGACCCTTCCTCACCTCCTGTCGCCTGGTACCAAACGCTTCCGCACCCCCGGCCGCCGCCGGCGAGGAAGCCCATGCCGGGAGACGGCAGGAACTGAGGACGCGTCCGGCCGGAAACGGCAGGAACTGAGGATGCGTCGGTAAGGAGACGGCAGGAGCTGAGGACGCGTCAGGGTGGAAGCGGCAGGATGTGAGGACGCGTCAGGGTGGAAGCGGCAGGATCTGAGAGAGCGTCCCGGATCTGCCGCCGGATTCAAACGCGTCCTCACCTCCTGCGGGTTTTACACCGACGCGTCCTCAGATCCTGCAGAGTGCAGATGCCCGGTATGAGGCCGAGCGCGGGAATTGGACGGGGCCGGGGCCCTTGGAGCCGAAAATCCTTGAAATACCGGTGATTTAGGTCAAAAAGTCGCGGAAACACGCGGAATTTGCCCCCCTCGTGGGTGCAAGCTGGTAAGTTTTCGAACAGTGGCTTGCACGCACGCCGCATGCAGGCTCCAGAATCAAAGCGTCCAGGAGGACTTACATGGCTAAGAACCGTAGTGAACTTGTTGCAGAGGTAGCAGGCAAGGCCGGCACCAGCCAGGCAGCCGTCAACTCCGTGCTCGATGCACTGTTCGAGGTTTTCGAATCTTCTGTCGCCGCCGGCGAGAAGATCACCATCCCGGGCTGGCTCGCAGTTGAGCGCACCGACCGTGCAGCCCGTACTGGCCGCAACCCGCAGACCGGCGAGACCATCCAGATTGCAGCCGGCCACAGCGTCAAGCTGACCGCTGGCTCCAAGCTGAAGGCCGCTGTCTCCAAGAAGTAGTCTTTCCACAGCCCAGGAGGAGCGGCACCCGTGAGGGGGCCGCTCCTCCTGCCGTTAATCCCTGATGCGGGGAACCCGCGATAGAACCAACCCGCGATAGACCCAATCCCCGATTCGCCGCCTCGGCGGGCGTAGCGGACAATGGATAAGTGCCCTCAGCAGCAAAACCCCTTATTCCGCAACCCGCGCCCGATTCGGGCACGCGGGGCACTGACATGGCCTTCGGCATCCAACGGGCCTGGCAGCTGGCCGGACTCGGTGCCCTCTTCCTTGGACTGGTGGCCGCATTGCTGTTTTCCGGCGCCGCGGCCGCCCGCGAGGTTTCCGACCCCGGGGCGCTCGTCCGCTGGGGGCTTCCGGTCAGCAAAGCCCTCCACAACGTGTCCCTGGCCGCAGTAATCGGCGGGCTCATCTTCGCCGCGGGTATCCTGCCGCACAAGGTCGGCGCCTCAAGGTCGAAGGACGCCGACGCCCCGGAGCACCCGGCCTTCACCCGTGCCCTTGCCATCGCGGCCGCCGCCGGCGTCGCGTGGACGCTGTCCGCCATCGCCGTGCTGGTTCTTACCTATTCTGATGTGGCAGGGCAAGGCGTCTCCGGCGATGCCGAATATACCCGGGCCCTCGTCTTCTTCATGACGGACATTGAAACCGGACGGGCCTGGCTGGCCGTCACGATCATCGCCGCGGTGGTGACGACCGCCCTCTTCGGCGTCCGTTCACTGACCGGCCTCGCATTCACGCTGCTGCTGGCACTGATCGGTCTGGTGCCCACCGCCCTGATCGGCCACTCCGCCAGCTCCAACGACCACGAGGGCGCCATCAACTCGCTGGGCCTGCACCTGGTGGGCGTGAGTGTCTGGGTGGGCGGCATCATCCTGCTGGCCCTGCTCTCCGGCACCCTGGCCCCGCGGAGCGCGGCCCGCGGCGGCCACTCGATCCAAACCGCCAGCCATGACATCACCGAACCGGTTCTCCGCAGGTTCTCCTCGCTGGCAGGGTTCGCGTTTGCGCTGGTGTTTGCCTCCGGCGTCGTTAATGCCGGCATCCGGGTGACCAGCTGGACAGACCTGTTCGGCTCGGCCTACGGACAGCTGATCCTCGCGAAGTCCGTGGCCACACTTGTGCTGGGCGGCATCGGCTTCATGCACCGGCAGTGGGTCATTCCGCAGCTGTCCCGCGCGGGAGGGGCCATGTCGGCGCGGCGCGTTCTCTGGCAGTTGATTCTCGTCGAACTGCTGATCATGGGCGCAACGTCCGGCATCGCCGTTGCACTGGGCCGCTCGGCGCCGCCGGAACCCACCACCTTTGCGCCCGACGCCTCGCCGGCATTCATCCTCTCCGGCTACGAGCTGCCCCCCGAGCTGACGCCTGGGCGCTGGGTCACGGAATGGCGCCTGGACTGGCTCTGGGTAGCCGTCGTGGTCTTCGGCCTGGTGGCCTACCTCCTGGGCGTGGCGAAGGTCCGCGCACGCGGCGACAAGTGGCCCTGGCTCCGCACCGTGACCTGGATCATCGGCCTCCTGGTGCTGACCTACATCACGTCGGGACCGCCGTCGGTATACGGCCGGGTACTGTTCTCCGCGCACATGGTGGACCACATGGCCCTCACCATGGTGGCGCCCATCTTCCTGGTGCTCGGCGCCCCCGTGACTCTTGCCCTCCGCGCCCTTCCGGCAAGGAAGGACGGCTTCCGTGGCCTGCGGGAATGGCTCCTGCTGTTTGTGCACTCGAAGTTCTCGCAGGTGGTCACGCACCCGCTGTTCGCGGCTGCCAACTTTGCCGGCTCCATCGTGCTGTTCTACTACTCGGATGCCTTCAGCCTGGCGATGCGCGAGCATGTTGGCCACGAGCTGATGAATCTGCACTTTGCACTGACGGGCTACATCTTCGTGCTCAGCATGATCGGCACGGACCCGCTGCCCCGCCGGGCGCCCTACCCGCTGCGGCTCCTGCTCCTGCTGGCGACCATGGGCTTCCACGCCTTCTTCGGTGTGGCCATCATGGGCGGCACCAACCTGCTGGCCGCCGACTACTTCGGCAACCTCGGCCGCAGCTGGGGAGCCTCCGCACTGCTGGACCAGCAGATGGGCGGCGCCGTGGCCTGGGGCATCGGCGAAGTGCCCACGCTGCTGGTGGCGATCGGCGTCGCCATCATGTGGTCCAGGTCGGACGAACGCGAGACCCGGCGCACCGACCGGGCCGCGGACAGGAATAACGACGCCGATCTCACTGCTTACAACGATATGTTTGCCAAATTGGCCGAACGCGACGCCAAGCTGGCTGAACGCAACTCAAAGCTGGAAGGACGCTGATGAGCGAAACCGTACGCACCCACCTCCGGGTCCGCGCCTCCGAACTGGTGGGCCGCAACTGGCTGAACACCGGCGGCAAGTCTTTGGACCTGGAAGCCCTGCGCGGCAAGATCGTGCTCCTGGACTTCTGGACCTTCTGCTGCATCAACTGCCTCCATGTGCTGGATGAACTCCGGCCGCTGGAGGAAAAGTACTCCGACGTCCTGGTCACCGTGGGCGTCCACTCCCCGAAGTTCGAGCACGAGGCCGATCCTGTGGCGCTGGCCGCCGCGGTGGAACGCTACGAAATCCACCACCCGGTTTTGGACGACCCCGAGCTGGAAACTTGGAAGGCCTACACGGCGCGCGCCTGGCCCACCCTGGTGGTCATCGACCCCGAGGGCTACATCGTGGCGCACCTGTCGGGCGAAGGCCACGCCGACGGCCTGGGCGTGCTCATTCCCGAGCTGATCGCCGAGCACGAGGCCCGCGGCACCCTGCACCGCGGCAGCGGCCCCTACGTGGCCCCGGAGCCGACGTCGGGAACCCTGCGGTTCCCGGGCAAAGCTCTCTACCTCCCGGCCGGCCGCGGTTCACTGCCAGCCAGTTCCACGTCCGACGCCGGTGCTGCCGCCGGCACCGCTGCAAACGGCGCCGTTGACGCCGGCAGCTGGCTGGTCACCGACACCGGCCACCACCGCGTCCTGGAGCTCGGCACCGACTTCCACACCGTGCTGAACACCTACGGTTCCGGGGAGAAGGGCCACGCCGACGGCTCCGCCGGTACCGCCCGGTTCAACGAACCGCAGGGTCTTGTCCTGCTGCCGGAAGACGTGGCAGCGAAGACGGGCTACGACGTCATAATTGCCGACTCCGTCAACCACCGCCTGCGCGGTCTGTCGCTCGCTGACGGAACCGTCAGCACCCTCGCCGGAAGTGGCGTGCAGCGGCTCCTCGAGACCGGGCCCGCCCGCGTGGACGAGGACGCGGCCGGCTTCACCGGGCGCCTGGGCGACCATCCCCTGGACGTGGCCCTCAGCTCGCCGTGGGACGTCGTCTGGTCCAGCAAGCTGAAGGCCGTGGTGATCGCCATGGCCGGTGTGCACCAGATCTTCAGCTTCGAGCCGCTCACCGGGGACGTCTCCATCATTGCCGGCAACGGGCTGGAAGGCCTGCTGGACGGACCCGCCCACGAGGCCTGGTTCGCGCAGCCGTCGGGTGTGGCCGAGGACGCTGACGGAAATGTCTGGGTGGCCGACTCCGAAACGTCCGCCCTGCGCAAACTGGTGATCGACGACGACGGCACCGTCGCCGTTGAATCCGCCGTGGGCAAGGGACTCTTTGACTTCGGTTTCCGCGACGGCGGGGCCGCCGAGGCCCGACTCCAGCACCCGCTGGGCGTGACGGTGCTGCCTGACGGCTCCGTGGCCATTGCCGACACCTACAACGGTGCGGTGCGCCGCTACGACCCCGCCACGAAGGCGGTCTCCACGCTGGCGCGCGGGCTGTCTGAGCCGTCCGACGTGATCGTCGACCACACGCAGACGGCGGGTTCCGAGCCGCTGCTCGTGGTGGTCGAGGCGAACAAGCACCAGCTCGTGTACGTGCCCATTCCCAAGGAAGCGCAGCAGGTGGACGAGGGCGCCTCCCAGACGCACCGGCCCAAGAGCCCCGTGGCCCCGGGCCTGCTGGAGCTCACGGTCCGCTTCACGGCCCCCACCGGCCAGAAGCTCGATGACCGCTGGGGCGACCCCACTCAGCTGAAGATCTCCTCCACGCCGCCGGAGCTGCTCGTGTCCGGGGGTGGGACCTCCGTGGGGCTGCTCCGTACGCTGGAGCTGGCCGCCGACGTTCCTGAGGGCGTGCTGCACATCACCGCCCGGGCGGCTGCCTGCGACGGCCCGGAAACCGAGGACGGCGAGATCCCGGACCACGCCGCGTGCCACCTCTACCAGCAGGACTGGGGCATTCCCGTGGTGCTGCAGGCTGACGGCGACACTGATCTGGTGCTGGACCTCCGCGGCATGGACTAACGTTCCACACCGCTCAGCTTTACAAAGGCTGCTGCCCTTGACCACGCGTCACGGGCGGCAGCCTTTTGTCTATCCAGGGGTTGAAGGCAGGCCCTAGAAGGTGAGGAGCGGTGTGACCTTGATGGTGTCGCCGCTGATGTCCAGGCGCGTGGTGAAGCTGAAGTCGTGTTCCTCGTCCAGGGGCGAAACGGCGCCGGTGAAGAGGTCGATCTGCTCGGCGGTGATTTTGGCCTTGCCGTCCAGCGGCGCCACCACCCACTTGCCGTCAAAGGGCTCGATGGTGACCTTCGGGTACTGGGTGATGCTCCACTTGATGGTCCCGTCCACCACGCGGTTGTTGGTGACATGGTAGAACGGGCAATCGGGCTGGAGCCGCTGCTGCTGGCCCGCTTCCGCCGCGCACTTGTCGAGGAACTCCTTGACCCGGGCGGACACCGCCTGGTTGAGCTCGTCGGTGGCATGGGTCAGCAGGTTGAGCGGCGCAGCCGGAGCCTCGCGTCCGGAGACGGTGGCCCGGGTGGGGGGAGCGGCGAAGTACTGGCCGTTGAGGGAGGCCTCGTACTCGCCAGGGTAGAACACCGCGAAACTGTTGTGGCCGCCGGGCATGTTCACCGGCACCCCGTTGAATGTGGCTTCGCTGGAGTTCACCACCGACACGTCTACCGTGGGCAGCGTGGTCGGCACGAAGGACCACTTGTGAAAGAACAGCCATTCCGTGCCGGTGCTTTCCAGCAGGAACTCCGTGTGCAGCTGGCTGCCGTCGATGGTGTAGTCCATCGGCACCATCACCCGGTTGCCGCCGCGCGGCTGTGCGGCGCCGAGCTTGACGTTCGTGATCCGCGAGGCCGACGTCTGAAGCGCTGTTCCGTCGAGCATGGCGGGGTCGGCGTCCGGCACCGATGCGCGCAGCAGGCCGAGCGCCTTCTCGCCTTCGCCGTGCTGCAGCGCCTCCAAGTATTCGCGAACTGGCTGCTGCGGGCTGGCCACTGAGGAGTTGACCAGATTGACCGAAATGATGGCGGCAACGATGGCAAGCATGAGGCCCAGCAGCCACCCGGCTGCCGTCTTCACCAACGCTTGACTCATCTGCACGCACCCCACGTTACCTGCAACGCCGGGCAACTCTGGAGTAACGACGGTCACCGTGACATTCCCCCAAGGCACGGAAACGCCCGACGGCGGGTCCTCGCCGGCCGCTTCCGGCGGTGCCTGCTGCTAGCGGCGGCGCCGGGACGAGGTGCCGAAGACGCCCCGCAGCAACTCCCTGCCCAGCTGGGTTCCCATGGACCGGGCCATGCTTTTCAGGCCGCTGCCAAGGACGCCGCCCAGGGCCCCGCTGATGTCCTCCATCATGTCGCCGGACGGGGGAGTCCGGCGCTTGGCCGGGGGTGCAGGCAGATCTTCGGCACCAGCCCTGCCGCCGCTGGGCCAACTGGACCCGGGCTGCCAGTCACCGGGCTGCCTGCTGCTGGGACGGCCAAGGATCTCCTCCTCGATGCGGCGGGCCTCGTCGTCGATGGCGGCCTGGTCAGGGTTCCCCGGGACAAACACTTCAGGCGCTGGCGCCGGCGGCTGGCCGGGTGCCGCCGCTCCGGTGGACGCGCCGGCTTTGCCCGTCAGCTTCTCGTACGCCGAGACGTTATCCACTCCGGTGCCGTACTTTGCCAGCAGGGCCGATCCCGCCACGGTGCTCCGGACCAGTTCGGCCGGGCTGGGACCCATGACGGACTCCGGCGCGCGCAGGCGGGTTAGTGCCACGGGCGTCGGGGCGCCGCTCTCATTCATGACGGTGACGACAGCCTCTCCGATGCCCGCGGACGTCAGGGTTTCCTCAAGGTCGTAATCGCTGACGGGAAAGGTGGAGACGGTGGCCTTGAGGGCCTTCGCGTCCTCCGGAGTGAAGGCCCTGAGGGCGTGCTGGATGCGGTTGGCCAGCTGGCCGAGGACGTCCGCCGGGACATCCTTCGGGGTCTGGGTGACGAAGAAGATGCCCACTCCCTTGGAACGGATCAGGCGGACGGTGGTGGTGATGGCCGCCAGGAAGGCCTTCGAGGCGTCATTGAAGAGCAGGTGCGCCTCGTCGAGGAAGAACACGAGTTTGGGCTTATCCAGGTCCCCGGCTTCGGGCAGGTCCTCAAACAGGTCCGCGAGAAGCCACATGAGGAAGGTGGAGAAAACCATCGGCTTGGTCTGCAGGGTGGGCAGTTCCAGGCAGCTGATGACGCCCCGGCCGTCCGGTGCCGTGCGGAGCAGTTCGGCGGTATCAAACTCGGGTTCACCGAAGAAGCGCTCCATCCCCTGGGCTTCCAGGGCCACCAGCTCCCGCAGGATGACGCCGGCGGTGGCCTTGGACAGCCCGCCCAGCTCGTTGAGCGCTTCCTTGCCCTCGTCGGAGGTGAGGAACTGGATGACGGCGCGCAGGTCCTTCAGGTCCACCAGTTCGAGGTTGTTCTTGTCCGCGAAGTGGAACACCAGCTGGAGGCTGGATTCCTGCGTGTCATTCAGCTCCAGGATGCGGGAGAGCAGGATGGGGCCGAAAGACGTGATCGTGGCGCGGACCGGGATGCCGTCGCCGTCCCCGCCAAGCGCCAGGAACTCCACCGGAAACCTCTTCCCGGACCAGGCCTGCCCGATGCTCCCGGTGCGCTTGGCCAGCTTGTCGCTTCCGGTTGCTGCCGTGGCAAGCCCGGAAAGGTCTCCCTTGATGTCGGCAAGGAACACAGGCACCCCGGCGGTGGATAACTGTTCGGCCATCATGTGCAGGGTGACGGTCTTGCCCGTGCCGGTGGCGCCGGCCACGAGCCCGTGCCGGTTCATCATGGAAAGCGGCAGCCGGACCGGGGCGTCCTTGTGCAGTTCACCATCGACGATGGCAGCGCCCAGCTCGATCGTGGCACCCTCCAGGGCATAACCCTTTTGGATCGTGGCTACCTTATCTGCGGTGGACTTGTTGGCCATGCGGCCAGCATAGCGGGAACCGCATCCCCGGGATATGTGCACAGCATCACCGCAGCGGACAGAAATAACCCGGGCTCCGCCGTCGTTGTTCCCAACGTGCCGGACCACAGCGGGCCGGCAGCTGCGCACCCTACGAAAGGCCACCCTGCCGTGACTGTTCCCCTCTCCATCCTCGACCTGGCAACCATTGGCAAGGGCCAGACGGCGGCGGAGAGCTTTGCCGGGAGCGTCGCCATGGCGCAGCTGGCAGAGAAGCTCGGGTACCGGCGCGTCTGGTACGCCGAGCACCACAACATGTCCTCCATCGCGTCGTCCGCCACATCCGTGCTGATCGCGCACGTCGCCGCGCACACGAGCAGCATCAGGCTGGGTGCGGGCGGAGTGATGCTGCCCAACCATTCCCCGCTCACCATCGCCGAGCAGTTCGGCACCCTGGAGACCCTGCACCCCGGACGGATTGATCTGGGCCTTGGCCGTGCGCCTGGCAGCGACCAGAACACCATGCGTGCCCTGCGCCGTGACCCGCAGTCGGCCGACACCTTCCCGCAGGATGTGCTGGAACTGCAGGGCTACCTGACCGGGCCCACCCGCGTGCAGGGCGTGGAAGCGACGCCGGGCAGGGGAACCAACGTGCCCCTCTACATCCTGGGTTCTTCCCTTTTCGGGGCGCGGCTGGCGGCCCAGCTGGGGCTGCCCTACGCCTTCGCCTCGCACTTCGCGCCCAATGCGCTGCAGGACGCCGTCGCCCTGTACCGCCGGGAGTTCAAGCCGTCGGAGCAGCTGGCTGCGCCGCATGTCATCGCAGGGGTCAACGTGGTGGCCGCCGACGCCGCCTCGGACGCCCAGGACATGCTGCGGGCTACGATGCGGGCCCGCGTCTCGCTGTTCTTCGGCGGTGGCCGCCAGTTCACCGACGACGAAGCGGACATGATTCTGGACTCGCCGCAGGGGCAGCACGTCTCGCAAATGATGAAGTACTCGGCCGTGGGCACCCCGGACGCCGTGCTGGAGTATCTGGACGGCTTTGCCCGGCATGCCGACGCCGACGAGCTTATCGTGGCGCACCAGAGCACCGGCACGGCAGAACGGCTGCGCTCGGTGGAGCTCCTGGCGGAGGCCGCGGGGCTGGTTCGCGTCTGACCCCTGCAGCGCCCCGGTATTCAGCAAGTATCCTTTGACTTCGGCCCGGGCGGAACCTAGCTTTAATGGCGCAAGGTCTCACCATAAACACTTATTGCCAGCTGGGTTGAATGTAGCGGTCTCAAAATCTCTACACGCCGTCGTCCTGCTCCGGAATTCCGTGGGACAGGGTAATTCGGTGTGCCTGATCTGGCCACTGATCAGATGCAGGTTAAAAATATGAAGATCAAGTCCCCAGCCGCCGGCATTCTTCTGACCGTCCTTCTGGTCTGCGGACTGGTTGCCGGAGGTTCTGCACCGGCAACCGCCGCGGGCACCACATATTTCGTGAGCGCCGCCGGCAGCGACAGCAACTCCGGCACATCCGGCACCGCACCCTGGAAGACGCTGTCGAAGGCCAGCCAGGCTGTACTCAAGCCGGGTGACACCGTCAGCCTCCGCCGGGGTGACACCTTCACCGGCGGCATCGTCACCGCGCAGAGCGGAACGTCCACGGCCCCCATTACCGTGAATAGCTATGGCACCGGCAACGCTCCGATCATCACCGGTGGAAAATCCGGCAATTGCATCAGGATCAACGGCGCCTACACCACCGTTGAGGGCCTCCGCGCCGTCGCCTGCGGATACGCCGGAATCAGCGTCACCGGCGACCGCAATACCGTCCGGAATTCCAGCGCCTCCAACAATGCCGTGGGGCTTAAAGTCGGCAATGGCTCCGACTTCGGCAAATACACGGGGAATTCCCTGACCAACAACAACATCATGAACGTAAATACGCCGGGCACCAATTGCGGAACCTCAACCGCCCTGAACTGCGGCGACGACTCGGGTGCTTTTGGCGTGCTGATAAACGGCAACGACAACGAATTTTCCGGCAACACCGTCAGCGGTTCCACCGGCAAGTCCTATGACTACAACCAGGACGGCGGTGCCTTCGAAATCTACAACGGCAACCGCAACAGCATCCACCACAACGTGTCCCTGGACAACAACACCTTTTCCGAACTGGGAAAATCCTCGGGAACGGCGGACGGCAACACGTTCCGGTACAACCTCATCCGCTCAACCTGCGGTGCCAACTGTTCGGAGGCCAAGGGCCTCATCGCCCGGGGAAGCGGATCATCATACGGCCCCAACAACGGCACGGTCTTTGAGTTCAACACCGTCTACCTGACGGGTGCCCAGTCGCAGGCGGTGGTGTGCCACGCGACCTGCCCGGCCACCACCGTCATCAGGGCCAACATCCTGGTGGCAGTAAAAAACTCTCTGTGGATGAACGGTTCCGGCTGGACCGAGAAGCAGAATGTCCTCAACGGCCCCACCAACATCACCCCGAACAGCTCGTCGACGACGGCGCCGGCCCGCTTCGCCTCGGCACCGGCCGACCTCCGCCTGGCTGGCACCAGCCCGGCCATCGACAGAGCAGGCACCCCGCCCTACACGACAGACCTCCTGAAGTCGCCCTCCGTGCAGAACGGGGACTGTGCGGGAACGGCCGCCGCTGATTCCGGAGCCTACGAATACAATTCGCCCTACTGCTGATAGCAGCCGGAGGGGACGGGCCGCAAAGTTACACGAACGCAATAACCGGGATATTCAGGGGAAACGGCCGGTGCAGACACTTTAGGTGTCCAAACCGATTGGGGATAATCCGAAGGATTGCCGCGCATGCCCACTCCGCTGAACCAGACCGTGGCCGACTCCGCACTGCTGACCAAATCGCTCCCGCTGGGCCTGCTTCGGGCCTTCGTGCAGTCGGAAGCGGCCGACGACGGGCTGACACCGCAGCTGCTCAGCGAACTGAAGATCCTCGCCCGGACGCCCGGGCTGCTGGTCGCCTGCAATTACGGGGGAACGCTGTGCGCGGCCGAAGGCACCTCCACGGAAACACTGCCGCTGGGCGGCGCGGCCATTGCCCTCCGGGCCCTGGCTGCGCTGCCCAACACGCACGCCGCCGTCATCTCGGGCCGCTCCCTGCGTGACTTGGCCGCAGTCTCCAGGCTTCCCGCCGAGGTCCACCTCGTGGGTTCGCACGGGGCGGAGTTCGACATGGGGTTCGCCCACGGACTTTCCCTCGCCACCGAGTCCGTGCTGCAGCAGGCCAACCAGGCGCTGCTTGAAGCGGTGGGCGTCTACAAGGGGATCAGCATCGAACGGAAGCCGGTCGCGGTCTCGGTCCACACCAGGTCCGCCGCCCCCGACGTCGTGGCCAAGTGCACCAGCAAGGCGGAGGAGGTTGCCCGGGCCCTGGGGCTCATCTTCATTGTGGACGGCTCCGTCCTGGACCTGTCGGTAGTACAGCCCGCCAAGGCCGATGCTCTGGACCACCTCCGGGCCAGGCTGGGTGTGAGTGCCGCGCTGTACGCCGGTGATGCCATGAGCGACGAACTGGCCATGGCCACGCTCCGTGGCCCGGACATGGGGCTCTGGGTGGGTGACCTGCCGTCGTCGGCCAAACACCGGCTGAAGGACCCGGAATCGTTCGCCCGCGTGCTCGGGATTCTCTTCGAACTGCGCCGCGCCTGGCTCTTCGGTGAGGACGCGGTCGGCCTGGAACGCCACTCCATGATCGGAAACGGCTCCTCCACCGCGCTGGTGACGCCCGATGCCAAGATCTGCTGGATGAGCCACCCGCTGCCGGACTCGGGCTCACTCTTTGCCCATATCCTCGGCGGTGACGCTGCCGGGCACTTCTCCGTGGAGCCGGTCAAGGAGTCGAGGGTGCTGGGGCAGCGTTACGTGGACAGCACCATGATCCTGGAAACCCGGTGGGCGGACGTCACCGTGACCGACTACCTCGAACCGGCCCCGGAAGGCATCACCAGCCTGGTCAGAGTACTGTCCGGCACCGGCGCGGCCCGGATCGTCTTCGCGCCCCGCCCGGATTACGCCAACGCACCGTTCAGCATGGAGGCGCGCGGCAGCGAGGTTCACGTCGTCGGCACCTCCGACCCCATCATCCTGCTGGCACCCGATGTCAGCTTCAACGTCACCTCGGATGGGCGGCACGCAACGGCCACCGCCGAGGTCAACCTGCAGCACGGACCGGTGGTCCTGAACCTCCGGTGCGGCGATACGGAACCACAGCACCCGGCGTCAAAGCAAGCGGTGACGGACGAAGCAGGCCGCCGGGCCGCCGTCGCGCATCATTCCCGGAGTTGGGTGCAGGGCCTGACCCTGCCGTCAGTGAAGCCGTCCCTGGTGCGGCGTTCGGCTCTGGTGCTGCGCGCGCTGGTTCATGAGCCCACCGGCGCAGTGCTCGCGGCCCCCACCACGTCACTCCCGGAAGGAATCGGCGGCACCCGCAACTGGGATTACCGCTACTGCTGGCTGCGTGACGGCTCCATGACCGTCAACGCCCTGGTGGACCTGGGGTCAACCTCCGAAGCGGAGGGGTTCCTCAGGTGGCTGACCGGCATCCTGGCCAGCGCCCCCGGACCCGAGTGGCTGCATCCGCTGTATTCCGTGACCGGTGCCCCGCTGTCCACGGAGGCCATCATCGAGAGCCTGCCAGGATATGCGGGCTCGCGTCCCGTCCGGATCGGCAACGCTGCGGACCATCAGGTCCAACTGGACGTCTTCGGCCCGATCGCCGAGCTGATTCACGGGCTCAGCGAGTCCCGGTGCTCGCTGCAGGACGGGCACTGGAAACTGCTGGTCCAGATGGCCAGGGCCGTGCTGGCGCGCTGGCACGAGGCCGACCACGGCATCTGGGAGGCACGCCGCGCACCGAGGCACCATGTCTATACCAAGGTGATGTGCTGGGTCACGCTTGACCGGGCCCTCCGCACGGCTGCACGCCACGGCCGCAGTCCCGAACCTGCGTGGGCGGAGACGGCCGCGACCATCCGCGAGGAGGTCCTCCGCGAGGGCTGGGATGACAGTTCCGCGTCCTACACCGTGGCCTACGACAGTCCCGACCTTGACGCCGCGGTCCTGCACATCGGGTTGTCCGGCCTGCTCGACGTCAGCGACCAGCGGTTCCTGGACACCGTCGCGGCCGTGGAGCGGGAACTCCGGGTGGGCCCCACGGTCTTCCGGTACAAGTACGACGACGGCCTGCCGGGCCTGGAGGGCGGGTTCCACATCTGCACCACCTGGCTGATTGAGGCATACGTGGCCGTGGGCCGGCTCTCCGACGCCTGGGACCTCTTTGACCAGCTGGTCAACCTGTTCGGGCCCACCGGGCTGCTTCCGGAGGAATACGACCCCAGCACCGAGACGCATCTGGGGAACCACCCGCAGGCGTACTCACACCTCGGGTTCATCCGGTGCGCCCGGCTCCTGGACCGGCACCAGCGGGGTTGAACCGGGGTGATCCGGGCTGCGGGGCTGACGGCTTCCTGGCCCCTCGGGCTGGGAACCCTAGGCCCGCGAAGCTGCGAAGATCGCCGGTGCCCCGCCTTCTCCGGTGGCGAGGTCCGCCAGGATCCGGCCCACCACCGGCGTGAACTTGAAGCCATGCCCGGCGAAGCCCGCACCGATGACCACGGGCCCGATCCGGTCCAGAACGAAGTTATGGTCCGGCGCCGTGGTGTAGGTGCAGCTGATGTCGGTCATGGCGTCAGCGTCCACGCCGGGCAGCCAGTCCCTCGCGTACTGCTGAAGGGCTGCGCGCTGCCGTGGTTCGGGCAGATAGGACCTCTGGTCCGGATCCACCACAGGGCCCACTCCGTGCCAGCCCGCCTTGACGCCCTCGCCGGGGGTCAGCATGCCGTACACGGGGGAGTAGAAGTCCGCATAGTCCCCGCCCTCGCCGGGGAAGTGGTTGAACCCGGGCCAGACGGCGCCGTCGTCAGTGATGCCGAAGTGGGCCGGCTGCTCCTGGGTGACCGTCAGCCGCGGAGTGGCGACCGTGCCTGCCAGCAGCTTGGAAGTCCAGCCGCCCGCGGTGACCACCGCCTGCCGGGCGGCAAGCACCTCGGTCCGGCCGCCGTCGTCCACGGTGAGCCGGACGCCGTCGTCGAGTATGTCCAGGTCCACCACCTTCACACCGTGCCGTATTTCCGCGCCATTCCGGGCGGCGAGCCGCTGGAAGGCAGGAAGGGCGGCCTCGGGGTTGAGCTGGCCGCCGTCGGGCATGTGGAGCACCTGCTGGTCGAAGCGGACGCCCCGCCAGCGCTCGCCGGCTTCGGCCAGCGGAACGAAATCAGCCCGCAGGCCGGCGCCGTTCAGTGCTGCGTGGATCTCGCCAAGGCGCGGGTCGGGACCGTGATTTACGACGCCGGTGCGCGCCAGCAGCCGCTCGCCGCTCTCGTTCTCGAGCTCGGCCCAGAGCTTCAGTGCTTCGGCCAGCATGGCGATGTACTCGGGTTCGGCATAGGCGAGGCTCAGGTTCCGGGTGGCCCCGTGCGAAGCGCCCTTGAAGTGGCCGGGCGCGAACTGCTCGAGCAGGGTCACGTCGCGGCCGCGGGCAGCCAGCGCCCAGGCCGCAGCGGAACCCATGGCTCCGCCTCCGACGATCACGGTGTCCAGGGTGGTGTTCAAGGTTTCCTCCAGTTCGGGCGGCATCCGCAGAGCGGTCGGGGACGGGCGGCCGGGGATAAGGCGGCGGTTACGCCAGCAGCAGGGCCACACCGATCATCGCAGGAACGGCGACGATCGTGGTGATGAGAACGGTGTCTTTCGCGACCGTGAGCCCGGCCTTGTAGCGGCTGGCGGCGACAAATACGTTCTGCGCAGTGGGCAGGGCCGATGTCACGACGACGGCGAACAGGTCCGCGCCATCCAGCCCGAGGGCGAAACGCGCAAAGACATATGCAATGGCCGGGTGCACGAAAAGCTTGAAGCCGCTGGCCAGCAGCGCATCCGTTCTGCGGCCGGCATCCGCCTGCAGCGGCTTTGACCCGTTCAGGCTCATGCCGAAGGCCATCAGCATGGCCGGAATTGCGGCGCCGCCGATCAGGTGGATGGGCTCCAGAAGCAGCGGCGGGACCCGGAACCCGGTACCGGCGACCAGCAGGCCGAGGGCCGAACCGACGATCATCGGGTTCTTCAGGATCAGCATCACGAACCTCAGCGGCGTGGTCCGGTGCGAGCTGGTGGTGGCGTCGAGGGCCATGAGGAACATCGGCGTGAAGAACGCCAGCTGGAAGATCAGCAGGGGAGCGACATGGCTGGCGTCACCGAGGACATACACTGCGATCGGGATGCCCAGATTGGCGGAGTTGGCCAGCGAGGCGCTCATGGACGACATCAGCGACTCCGGCACCGTGCGTTTGAGCAGGAACCGAACGATGACAAAAAACAGGATGGCCGTGCTGACGGCACCCACGGCCGCCACGAGCAGCGGCGCGGCGAACACGTCGCGCAGGCTCGCCCTGCTGAGCGTCTCGAAAAGCAGCGCGGGGCTGGCCACGAAGAAGGTCAGCCCGCTCAGGACCTGCCGGGCATTCTCGCCGAGGATCTTGCGCCTGCCCACGAACATGCCCACCAGAATGATGGACCAGACCACGAAGAAGCCTGCGAGGACGCCTAGCACGTTGTTGCCACCATGGGCAGGCTAGGGCAGGGGACGGCATCCACCATCCCAGCCTAATCATATTTATTCGGCCGCGGTTCACCTTGTGCCGGGGATCTCGCTGGTCCGCCGGCCCGGGTTGATGCCCGGGGCTTGCCGGTTTCCTAGCTCAGTGCGGCGTTGTTGAGCGCGAACGGCGGCCGCAGCAGGCCAGGAGTCAGGCCCTCCGCGGGGTCGTTGCCCAGTTGGATGACGCGGTTGTCCTTGTCCACGTGGACAACCTTCGGCTCGTAGGCCTTGGCTTCCTCGGTGGTCATCTGGGCGTACGTGATCAGAATGACAGTGTCGTTCTCGTGCACCAGGTGGGCTGCAGGGCCGTTGATGCCGATGACACCGGAACCGCGCTCGCCGGCGATGGTGTAGGTCTCAAGGCGGGCACCGTTGGTGACGTCCACAATGGCCACGAGCTCGCCGGGCAGGATGTCGGCGGCGTCCAGCAGGTCCAGGTCAACGGTGACGGAACCCACGTAGTGCAGGTCCGCATGCGTGACGGTGGCCCGGTGGATTTTGGACTTAAACATTGTGCGATTCATAACGTCAACAGTCTAACGCCGGGGTCAATGCTTGGCTGTGAGCCAGGGAACATCCCCCTACACCGCTTTTCCGCCGGCCGGCGCTCCTTCGGCTGCTGCCGTTGCAGCGGCTGCGGTTGTTGTCACTGCCGCTGCCGGGGCACCTGAAGCGTCCGCTCCGGTGTCGATTTCCTGGGCGGCTGCAATGGTGGCGGCGGTGGAGGCAAGGATTTCGCGGGCGGCGAGGATGGCCGGCCGCTGGGCGCCGGAGCGCCGGACGGAGGTGAACACCGTCCGCCGCGGCTTGCCGGGGAGGTCCAGCAGCTGGGCTGTGGTGCCGCGGCCGGTCCACACCAGATCCGGCATCAGGGCGACGGCGTTCCCGGACTCGATCAGGCGGATCTGGGCCTGGAGGTCGGCGGTTTCAAAGCGGACGTCGGGCTCAAAGCCTGCACTCCGGCAGGCCTGCTCGGCCCAGTGGCGCGACGCCGCGCCGCGCGGTTCCATCACCCAGGGCAACTCCGCCGTGTCAGCAAGCGATCCCACTTTCGGCCGGCCTTCGGCGGCTGGCGGGACGGCGAGGCGGATGGCGTCACTCGTGAGGCGCACACGGTCCAGTTCGGGGTAGCGCGGCGCGGCGTGGCCCGGGTACTGCTCGGCGATGACCAGGTCGAAGTCCCGGGCCCAGGTCTCATGCAGCGCCGTCTCGGGCTCGCGCTGGGTCATCTCGATCCGGACGTCGGGGTAGCTCGCGGCCAGACGGGTCAGCGCGTCCGGCATCAGAGCCAGCGCGGCGGACTGGAAGACGGCGATCCGCACCGTCCCGGAGACAGTGGTCAGTGATGCGGCCAGATCCGCCTCGGCCTGTTCCAGGGTCTCGAGGAGATGGGCGGTATGGGCCACCAGAACCTCGGCCTGCGGGGTCAGCTGCACGCGGCGGCCGGTTTTCCGGAGCAGTTCCACCCCCACCTCCTTCTCAAGGAGGGCCAACTGTTGGGAAACTGAGGATGGACTGTACTGCAGGGCTGCTGCCACCTCGGCGAGCGTGCCCCGGATCTTCAGCTCGCGGAGCAGCCTCAACCGGCGGACATCAAGCATGAGCTGCTCCCGGGTCGGATGAATGAATAGTTGATCTAACGAATACTGGTTAGAAGTATGCACTTTATCTAATGCAACACTGCTTGCATACTGTACAGATTGAGTTACCCCCATCACAGGGCGAAATGATGGGGCCGCACCTACGCAGGAGTCCCGATGAGTACAACAGACCAATCGCAGTCAATCCTGAGGCGCAAGCCGATTGACGACATCGAAGTGGAGAACAAGCACAGCGGCCTATTCAAGTCACTCGGACTCTGGCAGCTGACCGCCATCGGCGTCGGCGGCATCATCGGCGTCGGCATCTTTTCCCTCGCGGGCCTGGTGGCCCACGGCAGCGGCGACACCCCCGGCGTCGGACCTGCCGTGCTGATCTCCTTCCTGATCGCGGGCCTGGCCTCGGCAGCGGCCGCCCTGTCCTACGCGGAGTTCGCCGGCATGATCCCGCGTGCCGGTTCGGCGTACACCTACGGCTATGTGGCCCTGGGTGAGATCATCGGCTGGTTCATCGGCTGGGACCTCCTGCTGGAGTACATCGCGATCGTGGCGGTGGTGGCCATCGGCATCTCCGGCTACTTCGACGCGTTCCTGTCCGGCATCGGAATCCACATGCCGGTCTGGATGACGTCCACTCCGGACGAAGGCAAGGGCGGCATCATCAACATCCCCGCCATCCTCGTCTGTCTCCTGGTTACCTGGATCCTTTCGCGCGGCACCAAGACGTTCGGGCGGTTTGAGCTGATCGCCGTCGCCATCAAGGTTGTCCTGATTCTGTTCATCATTGGACTGGGTGTCTTCTACATCAACACCCAGAACTTCAACCCGTTCATGCCCAGCGGCTTCGGTCCTGTCCTGGCCGGCTCGGCCACCGTGTTCTTTGCCGTGTTCGGATACGACGCCATGAGTACCGCAGCGGAAGAGGCAACGGACGGCAAGAAGCACATGCCCAAGGCCATCGTCCTGTCCCTCATCATCGCCATGCTGCTCTACGTTGCCGCCACCCTCGTGCTCACCGGCATGCAGAACTACAAGGACATCGATCCCGCGGCCGGCTTCGCCTCGGCGTTCACCGGCGTCGGCCTTCCCGTCATCGCCACCATCATTTCCGTCTTTGCCGTGCTGTCCATCCTCACCGTGATGCTGACGTTCCTCCTCGGTGTCACCCGCGTGTGGTTCTCCATGAGCCGCGACGGACTCCTCCCGGGGTGGTTCTCGAAGACCGACCGGCATGGCACCCCGCAGCGCGTGACGTGGATCGGCGGCATCGCGTCGGCGCTTCTGGCGGGCGTGTTCCCCATCAAGGCAGTCGCCGACCTTACCAACATCGGCATCCTGGCCGCGTTCGTGGTGGTGTGCATTTCCGTGATCATCTTCCGCTACACCAAGCCGGAGGCGCCGCGCACCTTCCGCCTGCCGCTGATGCCGGTGGTTCCCGCCTTCGGCGTCCTGGCCTCCGCCTTCCTGATGTTCCAGCTGCACTGGGAAACCTGGCTGCGGTTCGGGATCTGGCTCGTAGTCGGCCTGGTGATCTACTTCGGCTACGGCAAACGCCACTCCCTGATGAACCCGAACAGCCCCCGGCACAACGAGGCAGTGGAGATGCACACGCCCGTGTAGTCCACGCCCCCTGGCGCCACATCCCCGAACCCTCCCGCACCCCAGGTGCGGGAGGGTTCGCTGCTTGGCGGCAGGAGGTGAGGACGCGTTGGGATTTGGACGACGGGAGGTGAGGACGCGTTGGGATTTGGACGACGGGAGGTGAGGACGCGTTTGGAGAGAGCGACGCGTCCTCACGTCCTGCGGGTTTTTCCCCGACGCGTCCTCACGTCCTGCGGGTTTTTCCCCGACGCGTCCTCACGTCCTTGCGCTGCCGTTCCATCACTGCCGGCGGGGATTCCAGAACGATCGGTATTTCTAATGGGTATTGCTAAGGAAAGGTCGCTTTATCTTAAGAGAAGCGAGGCTCATACTGATGGATAAGACGATCACATTGCACTGAAAGAACGAGGAAAGCCATGACCAACACCGCAACGGATCACCGCGTGCAGGCAGGCAAGGGCGCCGCTGTCACCGGCGCCGTCGCTACCCCCTCGGCAGGGTCCGATGTCGCCGAAGCGACCGCCCTGGCCGCCGACGCCATCACCCTTGTCCGCCGCTGGCTGACCGAAGCCGCGAAGATGCCCGTGGACGCTTCCGCCGAGCAGCTTGCCGGCGTCCTCAAGGACCCGAACGGCCTGGACTTCACCGTGGGCTTTGTGGACGGCGTGGTCCGTCCCGAGGACCTGCAGGTGGCCGCCCGCAACCTTGCGAAGCTGGCGCCCAAGGTCCCGGCGTTCCTGCCCTGGTACATGCGCAAGGCGGTCCAGGTCGGCGGTGCCATGGCCCCGGTCCTGCCGCAGGTCGTCATCCCGGTGGCCCGCAAGGTCCTCCGCGAAATGGTGGGCCACCTGATCGTTGACGCCACCGACTCCAAGCTGGGCCCGGCCATCGCGAAGATCCGCAAGGACGGCATCAAGCTCAACGTCAACCTCCTCGGCGAGGCGGTCCTGGGCGAGCGCGAGGCCTCCCGCCGGCTCGAGGGTACCCACGCGCTGCTGGCCCGGCCCGACGTGGACTATGTCTCCATCAAGGTGTCCTCCACCGTGGCCCCGCACTCGGCCTGGGCGTTTGACGAAGCCGTGGAGCACGTCGTCGAAAAACTCACCCCGCTGTTCGCCCGTGCCGCCTCCTTCCCCACGCCCAAGTTCATCAACCTGGACATGGAGGAGTACAAGGACCTGGACATGACCATCGCGGTCTTCACCCGGATCCTGGACAAGCCCGAGTTCAAGAACCTGGAAGCCGGCATCGTGCTCCAGGCCTACCTTCCGGACGCTCTTGCCGCCATGATCCGGCTGCAGGAATGGGCTGCCGCCCGCCGCGCCGCCGGAGGTGCCGCCATCAAGGTCCGAGTGGTCAAGGGCGCCAACCTTCCCATGGAGCAGGTGGAAGCCTCGCTGCACGACTGGCCGCTGGCCACCTGGGGCACCAAGCTCGACTCCGACATCAACTACAAGCGCGTCATCAACTACGCGCTGCACCCGGACCGGATCGGCAACATCCGGATCGGCGTCGCCGGCCACAACCTGTTCGACATCGCCTTCGCCTGGCTGCTGGCCAAGAAGCGCGGCATTGCGGATACCGCACAGCAGAGTATCGAATTCGAGATGCTCCTCGGCATGGCACAGGGCCAGGCTGAAGCCGTGAAGAAGGACGTCGGCTCCCTGCTGCTCTACACGCCCGTGGTGCACCCGGCCGAATTCGACGTCGCCATCGCGTACCTGATCCGCCGCCTCGAAGAAGGCGCCAGCCAGGAAAACTTCATGTCCGCCGTCTTCGAGCTCAGCGAAAACGAAGGGCTTTTCGAGCGCGAAAAGCAGCGGTTCCTGTCGTCCCTGGAAGAGCTCGACGACGAGGTGCCGGCGCCCAACCGCACGCAGAACCGCAGCCAGCCGGCAGAGCTGATGCCCCGCACCGGCTTCCAGAACACCCCGGACACGGATCCGTCCCTGCCGGCAAACCGCGACTGGGGCCGGGCCATCCTGGACCGCGTTCCGACGTCGACGCTGGGCAACGCCTCCGTTGAAGCCGCCACCATCAAGGACGCGGATACCCTCAACTCCGTGATCAAGACCGCGGTCGAAAAGGGCAAGGCGTGGGGTGCGATGTCCGGCGCCGAGCGTGCCGAGATCCTGCACCGGGCCGGCGACGTCCTGGAGTCCCGCCGCGCGGAGCTCCTCGAGGTCATGGCCAGCGAGACCGGCAAGACCATCGACCAGGGCGATCCCGAGGTCAGCGAGGCCGTCGACTTCGCGCACTACTACGCCGAGTCCGCCCGCAAGCTCGACGACGTTGACGGCGCCACCTTCGTTCCGGCGAAGCTCACCGTGGTGACCCCGCCGTGGAACTTCCCGGTGGCCATCCCCGCCGGTTCCACGCTCGCGGCACTCGCCGCCGGCTCCGCCGTCGTGATCAAGCCCGCCAAGCAGGCCCGCCGCAGCGGTGCCGTGATGATCGAGGCCCTGTGGGAAGCCGGCGTCCCGCGCGACGTACTCAGCATGGTGCAGCTGGGCGAGCGCGAGCTTGGCCAGCAGCTGATCTCCCACCCCGCCGTGGACCGGGTGATCCTCACCGGCGGCTACGAGACGGCTGAACTGTTCCGCTCCTTCCGCAAGGACCTGCCGCTCCTGGCGGAAACCAGCGGCAAGAACGCGATCATCGTCACCCCCAGTGCAGACCTGGACCTCGCCGCGAAGGACGT
The DNA here is from genome assembly GCF_042668165.1 of Arthrobacter sp. NPDC057388. Taxonomy (NCBI): domain Bacteria; kingdom Bacillati; phylum Actinomycetota; class Actinomycetes; order Micrococcales; family Micrococcaceae; genus Arthrobacter; species Arthrobacter sp. NPDC057388. Next base: position 165,192 of record NZ_JBHVBL010000004.1, on the reverse strand, counting down.
TGCCTACTCCGCCTTCGGCCACGCCGGGCAGAAGTGCTCCGCGGCCTCCCTGGTGATCCTGGTGGGCTCCGTGGCCACCTCGAAGCGGTTCCGCAACCAGCTGATCGACGCCGTCACCTCCCTGAAGGTGGGCTACCCGCAGGACCCCACAAGCCAAATGGGTCCGATCATCGAGCCGGCCAACGGCAAGCTGCTCAACGCGCTGACCACCCTCGGCGAGGGCGAGAACTGGGCCGTCGAGCCCCGCAAGCTCGATGACAGCGGCCGGCTGTGGAGCCCGGGCGTGCGCTACGGCGTCAAGCGCGGATCCTACTTCCACCTCACCGAGTTCTTCGGTCCGGTCCTCGGCGTCATGACCGCGGACACCCTGGAAGAGGCCATCGCCATCCAGAACCAGATCGAGTACGGCCTCACCGCCGGCCTGCACTCCCTCAACACGGACGAACTCGGCCTGTGGCTGGACACTATCCAGGCAGGCAACCTCTACATCAACCGCGGCATCACCGGTGCCATCGTGCAGCGGCAGCCGTTCGGCGGCTGGAAGAAGTCGGCGGTTGGCGCCGGCACCAAGGCCGGCGGCCCCAACTACCTTGCCGGCCTCGGTGACTGGATCAGCGCCGAGAGCGCGCACGGCGCTGCCGCAGGCATCGCCAACCGCCGGGTCCAGCGGCTCGTGGACGCCGTGAAGGGCGACCTCACCGCTGCGGACAACGAGGCACTGCAGCGGGCCCTCGGTTCCGACGCCCTCGCCTGGGCCGAGGAATTCGGCACTGCCAAGGACGTTTCGAACCTGAGCGCCGAGCGGAACATCTTCCGTTACCGTCCGCTGCCGGTCACCGTCCGCCTGTCCGACGGCGAACCCCTCCGTTCGCTCGTCCGCACAGTAGCCGCCGGCGTACTTGCCGGTGCCCCGCTCACCGTCTCCTCCGGCGTCGAACTTCCCGCCCAGCTGCGGGCGGTGCTCACCGGACTGGACATCCCGGTGACCATCGAGGACGACGCCGCGTGGCTGGCATCCGCGGGCAGGCTCGCCGCTGCCGGCAAGCTGTCAGGCGGACGCATCCGCCTGATCGGCGGCTCGGTGTCCGACCTCGCCGAAGCCACCGGGGGACGTCCGGACCTGGCCATCTACGCCCACGAGGTGACGGAGGCCGGCCGCGTTGAGATGCTGCCGTTCCTGCACGAGCAGGCCGTCAGCATCACCGCGCACCGGTTCGGCACGCCGAACCACCTCTCCGATTCGCTGATCTAGATTCACTGGCCTGCGGTCGCAGCAACGCAGACAGAACGGGCGGGCACCACCAGGTGCCTGCCCGTTCTGTTTGCCTGTTGCTACTTAACCCAAATACCAGCCGGGTGGAGCCCATGCCGCGGGAACGCTGTGTGCGGAAAAGTCCTCGCAGCGCGTGCAGGTGTAGGCGACTTCGCCCAGCTTCCGGACGGTGCCGTCCTGGCGGTGCTTGGCCGGCACAAAGGACTCAAGATAAATGAACTCGTCGGTTCCGCACTTTTCGCAGTTGGGCTGGCCGACGTACTCGGCATCCACGGTCATCGAGTGGCGGGTATAGCGGGGGTTTGCGGCTGTGGTCACGGCGTACCTATCCCGGACACGCGGGCGTCCTTGCCAAGCCTGTCCGTTTTCGAAACCTGTGTGTTGACAGCCGCTGCATGACCGCAACAGTCACAGCATAAGCCAGCTGCGAACCGTTATCAATCATTTTCCCGGCGCAGCACGGCGCAGCGGCCTAAACCGGCTTTTTCAGGGTGCGTCCCATGATGGCCTGGGTCAGGGCGTTGATGACCTCGGCATTAGCCAGCGGGTTCCTGATCAGCGTGAAGTCAACGTCCCCCACGGGCGGCAGCTCGAAGCGCCGGGTGATGATTTTCAGGTCCTCGGGCACCAGTGAGGACGGCATCACGGCGACGCCGATGCCGGCACGGACCGCTGCCAGCACGCCACTGATCTGCTTGGTGGTGCACGTGATGCGCCACGTCCGGCCCACGGATTCCAGGGCGTCAATCGCCAGCTTCCGGCTCAGGCTGGGGGCCGGGTACGCGATCAGCGGGACAGGATGGCCAGGTTCGAGCGCCGTCTGTTCCAGGCCCACCCAGGAAAAGGTGTCGTGCTGGACCACGGTGCCGTCCTTGGCGCCCGCAACCCACTTCACGAAGACGAGGTCCAGCTGGCCTGAATTGAGCCGCTTATACAGCTGGTCGCTCTGGCCGACGGTGAGCTCCAGGTTGATCTGCGGGTAGATCTGGCGGAATTCACGAAGGATGCGGGGCAGGCCGGTAATGGCGAGGTCGTCCGCGGTGCCGAAGCGCAGCCGTCCGCGCATGGCGGAGCCCGAAAAATAACGCGCCGCGGCATCGTGCGCCGCGAGGATACTCCGGGCGAAACCGGCCATGGCGTCGCCATTGTCCGTCAGCCTGACATCCCTCGTGTCCCGGCTGATCAGCGTCCGTTTCGCGGCCACCTCGAGCTTGCGGACGTGCTGGCTGACCGTCGGCTGCGCCAGGCCCAGCCGTTCCGCCGCCTTGGTGAAACTGAGCGTTTCCGCGACGGCGAGGAAGGAGCGGAGCTGCGCCGGATCGAACATGCGTCCTCCTGAGCCGGTGCTGTCATTACAATCAGCAATGATACTTATAGGAGCAATACCCTTCCACAATCAGACGCGGCCGCCATAGCGTTGAAGCCATCCCCGCCGGCCCGCTCACCTGAGGAATCTCTGTGACACCCCCACCGCCGCCACTGGCCACCGTCACCCAGCCCGTCGCCGTCGTCAGTGAGCGCCTTCCGTGGCGTCACACCTTTATCTCCCTCCGTGTCCCCAACTTCAGGCTTTTCGCCGCCGGCCACTTCATCGCCGTCATCGCCATCTGGATGCAGCGCATCGCCCAGGACTGGCTGGTGCTCCAGCTCTCCGGCTCGGTCACCGCGGTCGGCATCACGGTGGCACTGCAGTTCCTGCCGTCGCTGCTGCTGGGACCGTGGGGCGGCATGGTCGCCGACCGGTTCTCCAAGCGCCGGATCCTTATCCTTTGCCAGTCCGCCGCGGCAGTCCTCGCCGCTGCGCTCGCCGCGCTGGCGCTCAGCGGGAGGATCGAGGTGTGGCATGTCTACGCGATCGCGCTGGTGCTCGGTCTGGTCACGGTGCTGGACCAGCCCGCACGGCAGGTGTTCGTCCATGAACTCGTGGGTCCCCGGTATCTGCGCAACGCCATCAGCGTGAATTCGACGACGTTCCAGCTGGGCGGGCTCATTGGTCCGGCGATCGCCGGGGTGCTGCTGACCGCCGTCGGTGCGGGCTGGGCGTTCGCCGCCAACGCCGCAGCCTGCTGCTCCACCGTGGCCATGCTTCTGCTCCTGCGCCGCGGTGAACTGTTCGTCAGCGCACCGGCGCCCAAGTCCAAGGGCATGCTGCGGGAGGGGCTCCGTTACGCCCTGAGCAAGCCCACGATTTACTGGCCGTGGCTCATGGTGGGCTTCATTTCCGTGTTCGCCATGAGCCTGCCGGTGCTGCTCGCTGCCTTCGCGGACCGGGTGTACGGCATCGGCGCAGGCGGTTACGGGATGCTGAATGCCCTCGTGGCACTCGGTGCGCTGACCGGGGCCGCTGCCTCCACGCGGCGCCGGCAGCTCCGGCTGCGCTCGGTGGTCCTGGCGGCCGGCATGTACGGGCTGATGCTGTGTCTTGCCGCCGCCGTTCCCACCCTGCCGCTGTTTGGTGCCGCGCTGGTGCTGTCCGGATTCTGGTGCCTGATGTTCCTCACCGCATCCAACCAGCTGGTGCAGACCAGCTCCAATATGAGCATCCGGGGCCGCGTGATGAGCCTGTACATCATGGTGCTGATCGGCGGCCAGGCCCTCGGCGGACCCATGATCGGGTTCATTGCCGAACACCTGGATCCGCATGCCGGGATCCTGGTCGCCGGAGGGGTGCCGGCGCTCGCCGCGGCGGCTGTCGCCGTCGTGCTTGCCCGCAAAGGTGAGCTGACGCTCAAGGTGGATTTCAGGAACCGCCGGGGCCCGGTGCAGGTGGTGCGCCGGGCGGTGTGACGGCGCGGCGAAGGAGGCGGAGTTGGAGCGGCTGACGGGAATCGAACCCGCGTATCGAGCTTGGGAAGCTAGCGCTCTACCATTGAGCTACAGCCGCACTTGCACCGGAAACTGCCCGGCGCAAAACCTAGCTTAGCGCAGTTGCGGGGCCGCGCCCGCCAACCGGATCTCGGGCCCGGGTGCGTCGCCAATTTGCCCGAAAGGCCTCCCGTAACTGTTCGGTAAAGGCGCGGGCGCAGCGCGGTCACGGGAGGGCGCAGGTGGCTATCCTGAATCTCGTTAGTCGCGGTACCGGGGAACGGGCTAAGCAAAGGCAGGCCCGACGTCGGAAAAAGGATCCCCATGGCAGGTGCAGAACACGAGGTCCTTGTTGCGCGCGACGCCATGACGGTTTACTCATTCCTGCTGGACGGCCGGAACCTTCCCAGCTGGCAGGCCGGGGTCCGGAGCGCGGGGCTCAGTTCGGGCAGCGCCGGCAGCGTGGGGGCCGTGTACCAGGTGACCATGGACGGGCCCCGCGGCCGTCCGGTGGCCCGCGACTATGAGATCACCGCTGCGCGGCCCGGCGCAGAGATCCAGTTCCAGGTAGTGGCCGGCCCGTCCCTCGTGCGCGGCGGCTTCTACCTCAGCACCGAAGGCGCCGGGACCCGGGTCCGCTTTGCGCTCGAGTCACCGTCGAAGGGTTTCTGGAGTTTCGTCCGCCCGGCATGCCGCGGCCGGCTCCGGACGGTGGTGGGACAGCTGTCGAGTCTCCCGGGCGTCATGGAAGAGCGCACGACGGCGGGCTGAGACTCCGCTTCCGCCCGGAGTTTTGTACAGATACCGCGAGTTAAAGGGCCTTCAGCGGCGAATATCTGTACAAAAACCCAGCGATGGTATTTTTGAGGGTGTGCTGATCTCTGACCGCGACATTCGTGCCGAAATTGATTCCGAACGGATCGTCCTCGATCCGTACGAAGCCGCGATGGTCCAGCCGTCCTCGGTGGATGTCCGGATTGACCGCTATTTCCGGCTCTTCGACAACCACAAGTACGCCCACATCGACCCCGCCGAAGAGCAGCCAGAGCTGACCCGGCTGGTGGAGGTGGAGGAGGGCGAACCCTTCATCCTGCACCCCGGTGAGTTCGTGCTCGGCTCCACCTACGAAACCGTCACGCTGCCGGACGACATCGCCGCCCGCCTCGAAGGCAAGTCCTCGCTTGGCCGCCTCGGCCTCTTGACGCACTCCACGGCAGGCTTCATCGATCCCGGCTTCTCCGGCCACGTCACGCTGGAGCTGTCCAACATGGCCACGTTGCCCATCAAGCTTTGGCCCGGCATGAAGATCGGCCAGCTCTGCTTCTTCCGGCTGTCCTCCGCGGCTGAGTTCCCCTACGGATCGGGCGAGTACGGCAACCGGTACCAGGGCCAGCGCGGACCTACCGCCAGCCGCAGCCACCTGAACTTCCACCGCACGGACATCTAGCCGGCTTTTGGCGCGTCCGGCGCCGTTTCAGGCCGGGACGGCCTGGGGGCGCGCCGGCCTGGAGAACTTCTTGACGAGCGGTTCGACGTAGCGGGCAGCCAGCGGGCCGAGGATCGCCATGATCAGGACGTAGGCCGTGGCCAGGGCGGCGAGCTCGTCCGTGACCACCCCGGACGTGACGGCCAGTCCGGCGATGACTATCGAAAACTCGCCGCGGGCAATCAGCGCGGCGCCTGCGCGGAAGCGCCCCGGCCGGGCGATGCCTGCCCGCTTGGCGGCCCAGACGCCGGTGATGATCTTGGTGGCCGCGGTGAGGACCGCAAGGACCAGCGCCCACGCCAGCACCGGCGGGATGGAGGTGGGGTCCGTGTTGAGCCCGAATGCCACAAAGAAGATGGCGGCAAACAGGTCCCGCAGCGGCTCAAGGATCCGTGTTGCGCTGTGGGCGGTGGCCCCGGAGATCGCGATGCCGAGCATGAAGGCACCCACCGCGGCGGACACCTGCAGCACCGCCGCCACGCCCGAGACCAGCAGGGCGGCCCCGAGCAGGTTCAGCAGGAAAACCTCCGAGTTCTCGCTGTGCACGGCCTTGGAGACATGGTGCCCGTGCCGCAGCGCCACCAGCAGCACCACGGTGACAACGGCCAGGGAGACGCCCACGGTCTGCAGGCCCCCGAGGAAGCTGACCCCGGCCAGGGTGGCGGTGAGGATGGGCAGGTAAATCGCCATGGCCAGGTCCTCGAAGACGAGGATGGAGAGGACCACGGGAGTTTCCCGGTTACCGATACGGCCAAGGTCCGTGATGACCTTGGCCGCAATGCCCGACGACGATATATACGTGACGCCGCCCATGACCATGGCGCCCACGACTCCCCAGCCCAGGAGGGCAGCCAGGGCAGCACCGGGAACGAAGTTCAGGACGAAGTCCAGGATGCCGGCTTTCCAGGATCTGCGCAGGCCGGTCACGAGTTCCGTGGCCGTATATTCCAGTCCGAGCATAAGCAGGAGCAGGATGACGCCGATCTCGCCGGAGAGGTGGGAGAACTCCTTCATGCCGCTCAGTTCCACCACACCGCCGGCGCCGAAGCACAGTCCGCCCACCAGGTACAGCGGAATGGGGGACATGCCGATCCGCCCCGCGAGCCTCGCCAGCAGGCCGAGGCAAAACACTACTGCCCCCAGCTCGATTAGCGACAGGGCCACGCGGTCCATGAGGGTCAGCCGTTGCGCAGGATATCGGCCGCAGAGTCCAGGCCTTCCTGGGTGCCAACGGCGACCAGCAGGTCACCGGCGTGAAGAACGACGTCGGGCCCCGGCGACGGGACCACCTCACCTTCGCGCATGATCGCCACGATTGAAACGCCGCACCGGGTGCGGATGCGGGCTTTGCCCATGGGCTGGTTCTGGAACGGCGAGTCCGCGGCAATGGAAAACTGCCGGGTGGCGATGCCGGGAACCTCCCGGTGGGCCTCGGTCAGCGTCATGGCAAGGTGCTGGCTTCCCAGCAGGTTGCCCAGGCACGCCGCTTCCTCACTGGTCAACGGAATCGAGGCCTGGCAGGTGTCCGGGTCGTCCCAGGTGGAGACGAACAGCTCGGTCTGGCCCTCGCGCAGTTCCACCACCCCGATCCGCCGGCCGGATGCAGTCATGAAGTCCTTGCGCCGGCCGAGTCCCGGGAGGTCTGTCTCTTCCATATGCATAACATCAGCGTAGTCCGCGAACCTGCGATTTCGGTTGAAACCGGGGCCCTGCGTGGGGGCCACAAGTGTCCGTTCGCGCTGAGGGAGGATCAGGACTCCGGGACGACGGCGATCTCCGTTTCGCTGGGGGCCTTCACCGGCAGGAGCACCAGCAGCCCTGCGAGCAGCACCACCATGATGCCCAGAATGCCCCACCGCTGTGCTTGCCCTTCCGCCACGAGGGGGGTGGCAAGGGTGATGCACAGGGTGAACAGGGCCGGGGCGAGGAAGCTCACGGCGCGGCCGGTGGTTGCATACAGGCCGAACAGCTCGCCGGATTCGCCCTGCGGTGCCAGCCGGGCCAGGTACGCGCGCGAGGAGGACTGCGCCGGCCCAACAAACAGGCAAAGGAACAGGCCGAAAACCCAGAACGTCGTGGACCCCGACCACGGCACACCGAAGAACGTGTGGCTGTCGTTGCCCAGCACCAAAATCACGGTTCCGGCGACCAGCAGGCCGGTGAGGGAAGCGATGATCACGGCCTTGGGCCCGGCCCTGTCATCCAGGAAGCCGCCAATAATGGCACCCACGGCCGCCACGATATTGCCGAAGATGGCGAAGAAGATGACCTGCGGCAGGGCGAAGCCGAAGGTGCCGGCCGCAATGATTCCGCCGAAGGTGAAGACCGCTGCCAGCCCGTCCCGGAAGATGGCGCTGGCCAGCAGGAAGAAGATGGTGTGCGGGCTGGTCCGGTAGATCGCCCTGATCCTGCGTGCCAGGAGACCGTACGATGCCAGGAAACCGAGGCCCGTGGCCCGCTTCGGCCGGGGAAGCTCCGGAACCGCGAACATCACCGGCAGCGCGAAGATGAAGAACCACAGCGCTGAAAACACCGCCACCAGCCGGACGTTGAGGCTGTCCTGTGTCGAGGCCCCAAACCACTCGAAGCTCGGCTGCACGAAGAGCTGCAGCACAATGAGCAGGGCCACGATGCCGCCGAGGTAGCCCATGCCCCAGCCGAAGCCGCTGACCTTGCCGATGTTCCGCGGCGTTGAGATCTGCGCCAGCATGGCGTTGTAGTTCACGCCGGCGAACTCAAAGAAAACGTTGGCCAGGGCGATCAGGGACACTCCCAGCAGGAGGAACTCCGGCCGCGGGAACACGAAGAAACACAGTGCGGTCAGGATCGCGACGGCGGCGGTGTTCACTCCCAGCCAGAGCTTGCGGCGGCCTCCGGTATCCGAACGCTGGCCGGTGACGGGGGCGAGCAGCGCGATGGCCACCCCCGCAATGGCCAGTGCGCCGCCGAGCACCGCCGAGGCCCGGTCTTCGCCGCCGAACGCCTGCGACGTCAGGTAGACGGTGAAGACGAACGTCGTCATGACCGCGTTGAACGCCGCTGAGCCCCAGTCCCAGGCGGCCCAGGCCAGGATGCGTCCCTTGCTGGAGGACTGGGATCCGGCTTCGAGTTCCGACGGGGGCTGCGTGGCCTCGGGTGCGGCTGCGGGGTTCATAGGCCGATGCTATCCGCCCGTGGCGAACAGGGAGGGAAAACTTTCCCGCAGGCTGGCGGAAACTGCGCTGCGGGCGGGCCGGGCGGGGAAAAGTGCCAGTGGCCCCTTGATAAACTGTCGGAACCGAACCCAACGCATGACCCGCCTGCTCCAACTTTTGATAATCGAATTCTGACTTTGCGGAGATTCCAGTGATCACAGTCCTTGCCGTGCACTTCGCGGTGGCCGCTGTGGCGCCGTTCGTCTTCCGCAGGTTCGGCCGGAATTCCTTTTACGCCCTGGCCGCAGTGCCGGCCGGGTCATTCGTGTGGCTCCTGTTCCAGCACGCCGCCGTCTACGGCACCGGCGCTGCTGCAAAGACCGGAGGCCACGGCGAAACGGGAAGCGCTGCACAAGCCGGGGCAATCACCCAGACGGTCCCGTGGATTCCCAGCCTTGGCATCGAATTCGCCTTCCGCATGGACGCCCTGGCGTGGGTCATGTCCCTGCTGGTCCTCGGTGTGGGCGCCCTGGTGCTGGTCTACTGTGCGCGGTACTTCAAGAACAAGGACAGTTACCTCGGTGGGTTCGGCGCGCAGCTGCTGGCCTTCGCCGGGGCAATGTTCGGGCTGGTCACCGCCGATGACCTGCTCATGCTGTTCATCTTCTGGGAACTCACCACCGTCCTGTCCTATCTCCTGATCGGCTATGCGCGGACCAGGCTGGCCGCCCGCCGTTCAGCGCTGCAGGCACTCATGGTCACCACAGCCGGCGGCCTGGCCATGCTCGTTGGCCTGATCATGCTCGGGGCAAGTGCCGGCACCTATCGGATCTCCGCCGTCCTCGACCAGGCACCGCAGCTGGTCTCCGGGCCGGCGGCCGGAGCCGTGGGCGCCGCCGTCGTCCTGGTCCTGGTCGGCGCGGTGACCAAATCCGCGCTGGTTCCCTTCCACTTCTGGCTTCCCGGTGCCATGGCCGCACCAACGCCGGTGAGCGCCTACCTGCACGCGGCCGCAATGGTGAAGGCCGGCGTGTACGTCGTGGCACGCCTCGCACCCGGCTTCACCGACACCCCCTACTGGCTGCCGATGGTCCTCGGGCTCGGCCTGGCCACCATGCTCGTGGGCGGCTACCGGGCGCTGCGCCAGACGGACATCAAGCTCATCCTGGCCTACGGCACCGTGAGCCAGCTCGGCTTCATCACCATGGTGGTGGGGCTCGGAAAGCCCGACGCCGCGCTCGCCGGTTTGGCCATGCTGCTCGCCCACGGGCTCTTCAAGGCCACGCTCTTCCTGGTGGTGGGCATCATCGACCACCAGTCCGGGACGCGCGACATCCGCAAGCTCTCGGGCGTATTCCGCTCCTCCCGGGCCCTCGGCGTCGTGGCCGGCATCGGTGCCGCCTCCATGGCCGGCATCCCGCTGCTGGGCGGCTTCGTGGCGAAGGAATCCGTCCTCGAAGCGTTCGTGCACTTCGCCGGGGTGCCGGGCTACGGCCCCTGGGGCACCGTGGTGCTGGCCGGCACGGTGGTGGGCTCCGTGCTGACCTTTGCCTACAGCGCCCGCTTCATGTGGGGCGCCTTCGCGGTAAAGCCGGGAGTGGAGCGCACGCCGTTCAAGGCCATCCGGCCCTCCTTCCTGGCGGCCCCGGCAACCCTGAGCGTCCTCACCATCGTGTACGGCCTGTGGCCGGCGCCGGTGGACGCCTGGATCCAGCCGTACGCGGCCCTGTTTACCGGAGGAACGTCCGACGCCGGCAGTGCGGCAGGAGCCGCAGGGCACCTCGCGCTGTGGCACGGGCTGACCCCCGCCCTCGGGCTGACGGCCATCACCTTCGCCGCCGGCGCTGCGATGTTCTACGGACGCGGCGTGGTGGACCGGATCCAAAGCGCCGTCCCGCCCTGGATCGACGCCGACCGCGGCTACCAGCTGACCATCGGCGCGCTGGACGACGCCGCCGTATGGATCACCGGACGCACGCAGCGCGGTTCGCTGTACTTCTACCTGGCCGTGATCCTCAGCGTCGCCTTCGCCCTGCCCCTGTCCGCCCTGATCGCCGGCAACAAGCCGCTTCCCCAGGGGCTGTACTTCATCGACCCGAACTCGCCCCTGCAGCTGGTGGCCGGCGCAGGCATTGTGATCGGGGCGCTCGCGGCCGTCCGGGCCAACAAGCGGTTCCTCGCCGTGCTCATGGTGTCTGTCACCGGGTACGGCATCGCCCTGATGTTCGCGCTTCAGGGCGCCCCGGACCTTGCCCTGACGCAGATGCTCGTGGAGACCATCATCCTCGTCGCATTCGTGCTGGCCATGCGCAGCCTCCCCGCGGAGCTGCGGGACCGTACCCGCGGCAAATACCGCGTTGTCCGCGTCATCATCGGCCTGTCCTTTGGCGCCACCATGGTCTTCGCCGCCATCCATGCCATGGGGGCGCGTATCGCCACGCCAGTCTCCCTCGAATTCCCGAAATTGGCCTACGAGGGCGGCGGCGGGCTCAACATAGTCAACGTCACCCTGGTGGACATCCGCGCGTGGGACACCTTCGGCGAGATCTCCGTGCTGGCGCTGGCCGCGACCGGCGTGGCAAGCCTCATCTTCGTCCGCGGCCGCCAGGACCGGCTGCGCACAGCATCCGCTGTGGCCGAGGGGACCGTGGGCCGCCGCCACGGCGTGGACAAATCCTCGCGGGACGGCGCCGCGCTGGCGCTGCGGCGCAAATTTGCCGGGCCGACGGGGGACCCCTGGCTCGTCGCCGGGCGCACGCTGGCACCGGAGCGCCGCTCCATCATCTTCGAAGTGGTCACCCGGCTGGTTTTCCACTCGATGATCATCTTCTCGCTCTACCTCCTGCTGGCCGGCCACAACCTCCCCGGCGGCGGCTTCGCCGGCGGCCTCATGGCCGGGTTGGCCCTCACCCTGCGGTACCTGGCGGGCGGCCGGTTCGAACTGCACGAAGCCACCCCGATCAACGCCGGCACCCTGCTCGGAATTGGCCTGGCCACAGCCGCCCTGTCCGGCGCCGCCCCGGTCCTGCTGGGCGGCCAGGTGTTCCAGAGCGCCATCATTGAGTTCTGGCTGCCGGTCTTCGGCGACATCAAGTTCGTCACGTCCACCATCTTCGACACCGGCGTGTACATCGTGGTGGTGGGCCTGGTGCTGGATGTGCTGCGCAGCCTCGGTGGCGAAATCGACGAGCACTTCGAAGAACGCCCCCTGCAGGACGGGCAGGAGGGCGCACCGGAGGCTGACGAGGCCAGCGAACCCGTGCCCTCAGGCGTTCCGGCCGGATCTACCCGAGGCGGCACGGCATGACCGTTAACCTGACCCTGCTGACGGTCATGGGCGCACTCTACGCCTGCGGCATCTACCTGATCCTTGAACGCAGCCTCACCCGCGTGCTCCTGGGGCTGATGCTGCTCGCCAACGCCACCAACCTGCTGATCCTCGCCACGGGCGGCTACGCCGGACTGGCACCCTTCTTCAGCAAGGACACAGACCCCGGGTCCTACAACGACCCCCTGCCACAGGCACTGATCCTGACGTCCATCGTCATTTCCTTCGCGGTGACGGCCTTCATGCTCGGCATCATCTACCGGACCTGGGTGCTTGCCCGCCAGGACGACATCCAGGACGACATCGAGGACCGCCGCGTGGCCGAAACACCCAGCTTCGACGCGGAGGATGACGCCGTCATTCCCGTGGAAACCTCCGAGTTCCCGCTGCCCATGCGCGGCCCGGAAAGTTCCGCCGCGGCCGGGCCCGGGGCGCAGCCGGCGGCCACCGTCCAAGCCGGCGGCCGGACCCTCATGGCGGAACACGCGGCGCTGGAAGAGAAGCCGGGATCGGGCAACCTCGTCCCGGGCACGGACACGGCGCAGAACACAGACTCCGCCGCGGGCACAGACACTGCCCCAAAAACAGACACTGCCAAAAAGACAGGCACTGCCCCACAAACAGACACTGCCCCAAAAACGGACACTGACACGGACGGAGGCGCGAAGTGAACCTCGCAAGCCTCGCCCCGCTCGCCGTCGTACTTCCCATCCTGGGTGCGGCACTGACGTTCGTGCTGATCCGGCATTCCCGCGCCCAGCGCGCGGTGAGCATTGGCCTGCTGTCGCTGACGCTGCTGCTGGAGTGCCTGCTGTTGGCATCCGTCTGGAACGGCGGCACGGCGGCGGTGAACATCGGCGGCTGGGTGCCGCCGTGGGGCATCGTCATGGTGGTGGACCAGTTCTCGTCGCTGATGCTCGTGGTGTCGTCGGCGGTGAGCCTCGCCGTCCTCGTGTACGCCACCGGCCAGGGCATGGCCGACGGCGACCAGGACGCGCCAGTCTCGATTTTCCACCCCACCTACCTGATCCTCGTGGCTGGCGTCTCCAACGCTTTCCTCTCCGGTGACCTGTTCAATCTGTACGTCGGCTTCGAGATCCTGCTGACGGCAAGCTACGTGCTGATGACCCTCGGCGGCACGGGTCCGCGCATCCGGGCCGGCGTCACCTACGTGGTGGTCTCGGTGGTGTCCTCGGTGCTGTTCCTGATCGCCATCGCGATGGTCTATGGAGCCACGGGAACCATCAACATGGCGGACCTGGCCGTCAAGCTCTCGGAGCTGGACCAGGGAACCAGGACGCTCCTGCACGTCATGCTGCTGGTGGCCTTCGGCATCAAGGCCGCCGTGTTTCCGCTGTCGTTCTGGCTTCCGGACTCGTACCCCACCGCCCCGGCTCCGGTCACGGCCGTGTTCGCCGGCCTGCTGACCAAGGTGGGCGTCTACGCCATGGTCCGCACGGAGACCCTCCTGTTCCCGGGCGACAGCCTGAACACGCCCCTGATGGTGGTCGCGCTGCTGACCATGGTGGTCGGCATCCTGGGTGCCCTTGCCCAGAGCGACATCAAGCGTCTGCTGTCCTTCACCCTGGTCAGCCACATCGGCTACATGGTGTTCGGCCTGGCCATGTCCTCAGTGGCCGGCCTCGCTGCCGCCGTGTTTTACGTGGCGCACCACATCACCATCCAGACCAGCCTCTTCCTGGTCACCGGCCTGATTGAGCGCCGCGGCGGCAGTTCTTCCGTGGACAGGCTGGCCGGCCTCGCCAAACTGTCGCCGCTGCTGGCGCTGCTGTTCTTCGTCCCCGCCATGAACCTGGCGGGCATCCCGCCGTTCTCCGGCTTCCTCGGCAAGCTCGGCCTGATGCAGGCCGGCATCGGACTGGGAACGCCGCTGGCCTACACCCTGGTGATCGGCGGCGTGCTGACCAGCCTCCTGACGCTTCTCGCCGTCGCCCGTGTGTGGAACCGCGCCTTTTGGCGCAAAGCCGAGGACGCTGAGCACCCGGACCCGGTCCTCCTGTCCGTCCCTGCCGCAAACAGCGGCGCGCCGGCGGTGCGGCTGCTGCCCCGCACCATGGTGGGGTCCACGCTGGGCCTGGTGGTGCTGGGCGTGGCGCTTACCGTCTTCGCCGGGCCGCTCTTCCAGGTGGCGGACCAGTCCGCCGCTGCCATGCTGGACAGGTCCGCCTACATCCAGGCGGTGCTCGGGGACGGCGTTTCCGTCCCCGCCCTCGCGCTGGGCGGAGGCGGAAAGTGAGCCGGCAAAGGGTGTCCCTGCGGCAGGAACTGCCGCTGCTGGTCTGGCTGGTCATTGTCTGGGGAGCACTCTGGCAGGACTTCAGCCCGGGCAACCTGCTTTTCGGCGCCCTGCTGGCAATTGCTGTGGCCCGCCTGTTCTACCTGCCGCCGGTGGAGCTGAGCGGCCGCTTCAACGTTCTGCGTGCGGTTCCATTCGCTGTAGTGTTCCTCGGCCGCGTTGTGGCCGCCAGCTGCCAGGTGTTCTACCTGGCGGTGACCCAGGGGCCCAAGGTAACCAACGCCGTCGTCGCCGTCCCGTTACGGAGCCATTCCGACCTGATGGTCACGGCAACCGGCCACGTGATCTCCCTGATCCCCGGGTCGCTGGTGGTGGAGGTGGACAGGTCCACCTCCACGCTCTACATCCATGGACTGAACGTCCGCAACGGGGAAGATGTCCTTAAACTGCGCAAGGATGTCCGGGATACGGAGGCGGGACTCATCCGGATCATGGGAACGAAGGAAGAACTGGCCGCCCTGAACAGGGAAGCCGGCAACCAGGAGGTTGGCGCATGATGGATACGGTCCTCACCGTCACGGCCGTTGCGCTGGCCCTCGCCGCGGCGGGTGCGATCATCCGCATCGCCCGCGGGCCCTCGCTGCTGGACCGGGTTCTGGCCGCGGACGTGCTGCTCGCCATCCTGGGCGCGGCGCTGTGCATCGACATGGCCGTCAACAGGCACCTGAACAACCTCATGCTGGTGGTTGCCATCACCGTGATCGGTTTCATCGGCTCAGTGACCGTGGCGCGCTTCGTGGCCGACCGGCGGGAGCAGCCCAATGAGTCCTGAACCGAATGCCGTGGATACCGTGATCGACGCCGTTTCGGCCGTGTTCATGGTGGTGGGAGCCCTGATGTCCCTCGCCGCCGCGATCGGCCTGCTGCGCTTCCC
The DNA here is from genome assembly GCF_042668165.1 of Arthrobacter sp. NPDC057388. Classification (NCBI taxonomy): domain Bacteria; kingdom Bacillati; phylum Actinomycetota; class Actinomycetes; order Micrococcales; family Micrococcaceae; genus Arthrobacter; species Arthrobacter sp. NPDC057388. The sequence continues at coordinate 149,975 of NZ_JBHVBL010000004.1, read as the reverse complement.
GGACCTGATGAGCCGCATGCATGCGGCCACCAAGCCGCAGGTGCTTGGGCTGTTCCTGCTGCTCGCCGCGGTGGGGCTGCAGCTGCGGACGTGGTGGGTGTGGCCGGTGCTGCTGGTGGCCTGGATCTTCCAGCTGCTCACCGTCCCCGTCTCCGCCCACATGGTGGGACGTGCCGGCTACCGCACGAAGCACCTTCACAAGGAGCTGCTCAGCACCGATGAGCTGGAGGCTGTCGTGCTCAAGGCCGCCAAAGCGGCCCAAAAGCCGGAAACCGACGACGGGTAAAAGCACGGTCCGTTGAGCCAGATGGAACCAGAACCTGATCTTTCCGCGCTCGGATCGATTGAAATTCGATAGGAAAACAGCGATACTCGATCCATGCATAAGACAAACCTCGCGGTAACCGTCCTTAGGATCCTGCTGGTCATGGCCTTCGCCCTGCTGGTGGTGTTCCAGACCCTGTCCCTGCCGGGCCAGTTCGCGCACATGGCCGCCGAAGACCCGTCCAGGGCTTACCTGCAGTGGCCGCTGACGGTCTTCGCCGTGGTGGAGGTTGCGTGCGTGCAGGTGGTCATCGTGAGCACCTGGAAACTCCTCACCATGGTGAAGCGGGACCGCATTTTCAGCAAGGCAGCCCTGGCGTGGGTGAACGCCATCGTGTGGGCAACGCTCACCGCCTGGTCCTCCTGCTCGGTGCCTTCATCTACATCATGCTGAACGCGGATGATCCCGGAGTGCCAATGCTGCTGATGCTGATGCTGGTGGGCGGCGCCGTCCTCGGACTGCTCATGGTGGTGATGCGGGCGCTGCTGCGGCAGGCGACGGCTCTGCGGACCGACATGGAAGCAGTGATCTGATGCCCATTGTGGTGCGCATCGACGTCGAACTGGCCAAGCGCAAGATGAGCGTGGGGGAGTTCGCCGACCGGATCGGACTCACCCCGGCCAACGTGGCCGTGCTGAAGAACGGACGGGCCAAGGCTGTGCGGTTCAGTACGTTGGAGGCCATGTGCCGGGTCCTCGAATGCCAGCCCGGCGACCTCCTCGAATGGGTCGACGGCTAGCTTAAACGGGCCGGGGCCCTGCCTGCTGAACAGACAGGGCCCCGGCTGCACTTGCGTGGGGTTAGCGGGTTGCCACCACTCCGGTTGCGGTGCCGCCGCGGCTGGACTGGACCAGGACGCTAGTGATTTGCCGGTTCGGCCCGGGCTTGGCCCGGTAGGACCAGTTGCCGAGGGTGTCGACCTGTGCCGTGCCAATTCTGGCGTAGGAGATGACGCCCCTTACGGGCGTGGTGTCGTAGATGACCACGGTGGTGGCCGGGACCAGGACTGCCGTGTTGCCTGCCAGTGTTGAGGTGCCCGTGATCCGGAGTTCGGTGCCGAGCCGGTGCCGGGAACCGGCCACTGCAACGGTGTCCGTCTGGACGTTCAGGTCCACTGTGGCCGGGCTGCTGCCGATGCCGTTGGCATCCGTGACGATGAGCTGCATCTTGACCGGGCCGCTGGCCAGCGGCGCCAGCGGAGCCGTGTCACTGGCCTTGGCGTGGAACGGCAGGGTGACAGTCGGCTTGGCAGTGGTGTCGCCGGTGATGGTGACGGCGGGTCCGCCCACCTGGCTCCACTTGTAGTTGGCTGCGCCGGTGGACGTGCTGCCGTCCAGCTGGACGGTTCCACCGGGGGTGATGGCGGTGGACGCCGCGGTGGCCACAGCAGCCGCCGGTTGGGTTTCCCCAGTGACGGGGCCGCTGCCGGTGTCGACGACGGGGCCCGGGTCCGGGGCGGGGGTGACGGGGTCCAGGCCGACAGGGGTAGCTGCGCCGCCGGAGATGACGACGGGCAGGGTGGCCGACCCCCCGTTCGGGGTTTTCACGGTGACGGAGGCCGGAGGAGCCTTGACCGAGAACGACTTCTCCGCGCCGGTGCCGGTGGCCGAGGCTTCCATGGTGCCCAGCCCGGTGACGGTCAGCGGATAGCCGGCGGTGGAGATGGCGCCTACGGTCAGGCTGGTTCCGTCGTAGACCGCCTTGGTGATCATGACGCCGCTGGGCTTGGTGACGTCGACCTGGCTGCTGCTGGCGGGCTTGTCGCCGATGTTGGTGACCTTCACGGTGGAAGGCGCTGTTCCGGTGAACTGGACCCGGGCGTAGTACCGGCCGGTGTCAGGGTCGCTGAGCATGGGGGTGGTTTCGAAGACTCCGGCCTGGCCGTCGACCTGGAGCTGGGCGCCGTTCCCGCTGCTGGCGAAGACGTCGATCATGTTCCCGTTCAGGACGGCACTGTCGCCGTTGACGCCCTGGTTGGTGGAGATCTTGCCCTGGACGGTGAACTGGTCCGTTTCCAGGGACAGGCCGCCGCCGTTGACCGAGAACTTGTTGTAGCCGAACGGGCTTCCCGTGACGGTGTGGTCCTGGGCCGGGTCTCCGAGGTATCCCTCGGGTGCTGCCGGTGCGGTGGCCGGATCCCACTTCAGGAACGGGCCGATGTTGCTCTTCAGTGCCGTGGTGAAGTTGCCGGCGGCGGGGGAGATGTCTTCGACGAGCTTGCCGTCGCCGGCCCCGTCGGTGTCGATGGTGATGGTGCCGTACGGGTGCTGGAACGTCAGGGTGCTGTTGGCGGGGCCGCCCTTGACCACGATGCGCTGCCGCCCGAATACCACCTGGTCGCCTTGGGTGACGGTGTTGGCGAAGGCTGCCTCGAGGCCGAGGACCAGGACGGCGCGACCGCCGTTAGGAAAGGTCAGCTCCGAGCCGGCAAGCATATAGAACGCCTCGTCCGGGAAGTTGTCCGGGAACGAAATGGGGGCGGTCTCGTCCGGGATGTCACCCGGCAGGAAACCGCAGAGCGGATTTTCCGCGTCGAGGCAGAGCTCGACGCGTGTCTTGTTGCTGTCCTCGTACCAGGACGGGAAGCCGTACTCAGTGTTGACGGGTCCGACGGCGGTCAGTTTGCTTGGGTTCGTCCGGGTGACCTGCGTGGCGGCCAGGGAAGTTCCGGCGCCCGTCACAGCCAGCAGCAGGGCGGTCGTGGCGGCGATCCCGCGCCGGCGGGATGCCGGGCGTGGGGCCCGGTGCCGTGGCGTCAGGCGCTGGGCCGACAGGAAATGTGGGGTGGGTACCATTTTTGTCTCCTCGAAAGACGCTGATGGCATCCACTAAAAGGGGTGGTGGTTGGAAAAACGTTCGGCCTCCAGGTTGGAGAAACCTTGAGAATCAAAGCTTTCTCAAGAGCAGTGGGGGGACCTGCCCGGGTCCGGCCAGGGGCGCGTTCGTGACTTCTGCAGCCCCGTGGCAGGGCCGGCCGGCCTCCTTGCCGGACGCCCCGACCGGCCCCCCCTGACGGTCCCAGTGCCGGTCCCAGTGCCGCACGCAGCGCCGGTCCTAAGGCATGTCGCAGCGCCGGTTCTAAGGCATGTCCCGGGGCAGGCGCTGCGGACAAAGCCTGCAGTATGCGAACGGACCCGGCACCGCGGGTTGCGGTGCCGGGTCCGGCTGTTCCGGGCCCGGCCGAGGTCATCAGCACTGCCGGGTTCGGAACAGCAACAGTATGTCCTGGGGTGCTTGGGGAAACCCGGCCGTTGACCCGGAACGGGTTTCGGGGCGACCCACCCGATGTTGGGGGCGCAGGTCCCGGGAAGGGGGCCCGGCCGGGGAGGATCCGCCCTTTAGACGATGTCCTGGGTCTTGGCGAACCGGGTGATGGCCCGCTGCGTGCCGCGGTTGGCCAGGACCTGGATTACGGCGCTCACGGAAGCGGAGACGAGGGCGAACGTCAGGGCGGTCCGCAGTGTGGTGGGAACATCGTCCTTGTCACCCTTGGGCGGCTTCTGCCCCGTGACCTTTTCCCAGATGGTGTCGACGGCCTTGGTGCCGGCGAACCCTGCCAGCAGGCTGATGCCGGTGCCAAGCAGTTTGATGAAGAAACTCATTCCGGAACTCCTAGCGTGATGAACACTGGTCTTTCCCTAGCCTAACCGCATGAGGCAGCCCGGCAGCATGAGGCGTGGCCCAAGCGCATGAGGCGTGGCCCAAGCGCGTGAGGCGTCAGTCCGCCGGCATGGAGCGGTGGATTTCCCGCAACGCCTGGACCACGAGGTCATGGTCCGCCTTCTGCGGCAGTCCGGAGACCGTGACCACGGCCACCGCGCCCACACCCCGCACATAGATGGGGAAGGCTCCGCCGTGGGCGGCGTAGGTGGACTGGTCGAACCACGCGTTGTCCTCGATCCGTCCGCCGCCGACCCTGCCGCGCAGGCCCACGAGCAGCGACGGCTCCTCGTAGCGCGCGGCGGTACGCTGCTTGGCCAGCACCCAGCCCTCGTTGTCAGGGGTGGCTCCCTCAAGCGCCACATGGAAGAGGACCTGCCCGCCCTTGGTGATGTCGATGGCGATGGGCAGGTTGTCCTCCTTGCCCCGTTCCACCAGTTCCAGGCCGAGGGCCAGGGCGTCGTCCTTGCTGAACCTGGGGAACTGCAGTTCGGCGATCTCACCCTCGATCCGGCCGATCAGGGCTTCGAGGGATCCGGCCGGCTGTTCCTCGGCGGAATCGGGGTCGAAGGCGGGCAGGGCAGAGCCGGCGGAGTCCTGTTGCGTCATGGCCCCAATGTACTCCGCGCAGCCGGTCCGGCCAGCAGGCTGTCTCCCGGATTATGACGGCGGGCCCGGGATTCCGGGGCCGCCGGGGTGTAAACTGGACCCGCCCACAAGGGCAGATTTATCACGACAGGGGAGCGCCGCCGTCGGGATGCAAAGGCAGCAGCCAGCGCAACCGCGGATGGGCGCTGAGAGTGCGGACAGCCGCAGACCCTCGAACCTGATCCGGCTAGTACCGGCGCAAGGGAGTCGAGTTCTCAGAGTGCCCGGCAGCAGGAGGCCCAGCCACCGGCAGCCGGGGTAACGCTTTCCCCTCCTGTTCCTCAGGAGGACCATCATGACAACTGCAGCAATCAAGAAGACCAGCTACAACTGGCGCGTGGCGGACATCGTGGTGGCGGCGCTTATCGCCGTCGCCGGCGGCGTGATCTTCTGGGCATGGTCCCAGGGTGCCAACCTCATCTCCACTCCCGTCAACGCCGTCTATCCGCCGCTGACCGGCCTGTACGCAGGCGGCTGGATGATTCCGGCGGTCCTGGGCATGCTCATCATCCGCAAGCCGGGCGCTGCCCTGTTCTGCGAAACGGTGGCGGCCACGGGCGAGCTCCTCATGGGCTCGCAGTACGGCACCACGGTGCTGATCTCCGGTCTCCTCCAGGGCCTGGGTGCGGAGCTCGTGTTCGCCGCCCTGGCGTACCGGAAGTTCAACCTCCCCGCTTCGCTGCTGGCCGGGGCAGGCGCCGGGCTGTTCTGCGGCCTCAACGACTCCTTCGCGCCGTGGGGCTGGAACATCGCATACACCGCCGGCGACAAGTTCGCGTACATCGTGTTCTGCGCCATCTCCGGTGCGGTCATCGCCGGCGCGCTGTCCTGGATCGCCACCCGCGGCCTGGCCAAAACCGGTGTGTTGAGCTCCTTCGCGTCCCGCAAGGCAGCCACGGAGCCCGTCTTCAACTGATGCCCGCTTCCCACGACGCCGGCGTCCGCCCCGCCGCGGTCCACGCCCGCGGCTGGGGCTGGCGCCACGCCGGCCGTACCAAACCCGCCGTCCGCGCGCTCGACCTGGACATCCGCCCCGGTGAGCGCGTCCTGCTGCTTGGCCCCTCCGGAGCCGGCAAATCGACGCTGCTCCACGCCCTGGCCGGCGTGCTGGGGGACAGTGACGCCGGTGGCCCAACGGACGACGCCGGGACCCGGGACAGCGACGACGCGGACGAGAGCGGCGAACTGCTCATCGACGGCGCGTCCCCGCGCGTACAGCGGGGACGCGCCGGACTCATGCAGCAGGACCCGGAAACCCAGGTGGTGCTCTCCCGCCTCGGCGACGACGTCGCCTTCGGGGCCGAAAACCTGTCGGTGCCGCGCGACGAGATCTGGCGCCGCGTGCACGAGGCGCTGGACGACGTCGGTTTGTCCCACCTCCCGCTGAACCACCCGACGTCGGCCCTGTCCGGCGGCCAGAAGCAGCGCCTGGCGCTCGCCGGGATCCTGGCGATGCGGCCGGGGCTCATCCTGCTGGATGAGCCCACCGCGAATCTCGATCCGGCAGGCGTCCTGGAGGTCCGGGACGCCGTGGGCCGCTGCCTGGACAAGACCGGAGCCACCCTGGTGGTGGTGGAGCACCGGGTGGCCGCGTGGAAGGACCTTGTGGACCGGATCGTGGTCCTGCAGCCGGGCTCTGACGCCAACGGCGCGGTGCTGATCGACGGCACGCCGGACGAGGTCCTGGAACAGGCCCGCGGAAAGCTCACCGCCGCCGGCGTCTGGGTTCCCGGCTACGTTCCTGAAACCCGCCGGCGCTGCGCCGGATTGGTTCCGCCGTCCGCCGGCAGTGGCGCCGGCGGGCTGCTGCTGGCCGCGGAGAAGCTCGCGGTCTCGCGGGAACGTCCCCGCCGCCGGGGTTTCCGTTCCTTGCCGCCGGTGCCGGTGCTGCGGGACGTCACCGCACAGGTCCGGGCCGGTGAGGCGCTGACCGTCACGGGGCCCAACGGCGCCGGTAAATCCACCTTTGCGCTCACCCTCGCCGGGCTGCTTCCGCCGGTGGACGGCAGGGTCTCCGCGACGCTCGGGCTGAGCGCCGGCGCCGGCATCGACCCCTACAAATGGAAGGCCGAGCAGCTGATCTCCCGGATCGGCACGGTGTTCCAGGAACCCGAGCACCAGTTCGTCACCGGCCGTGTGCTGGACGAGCTGCAGTTCGGCCCCCGCCACCTGGGACATGGCGAAGAGCGCGTTGACGAGCTGCTGGAGCGGCTGCGCCTCACCCATCTGGTGGACGCCAACCCGTACACCCTCTCCGGCGGGGAGAAACGCCGGCTGTCCGTGGCCACGGTCCTGGCCGCGCACCCGCAGGTGCTGGTCCTGGACGAGCCCACCTTCGGGCAGGACGCCAACACCTGGGCGGAGCTGGCCTCGTTCCTTTCCGAACTGCTCGACGCCGGCACGGCCGTGGTGTCGGTGACCCACGACGAGGAGTTCACCCATGTCCTTGGCGGCACCGAGCTGAGGCTGGGCTCCGGCGGCCGCCCCGGGACGGCCGAATCACGATCCGCCGCGCCGCGAGCCGCCCAGCCGCGTCCGGAACAGGCAGCGACATGAGGGAAGCGCTAACACTTGCCGGAAACCGGGCCCTGCTGACGCGCGCCAACCCGCTGGCCAAATTCGCGGCAGTCTTCCTCATCACGCTGGCCCTGGCGCTGTCCATCGACTGGATGTCCGCCTCGGTGGCTCTCGTGTGCGAGCTGCTGGTCTTCCCGCTGGCCGGGCTGACATTTTCGCTGCTGTGGCAGCGCGGCTGGCCGCTGATCCTGGCGGCCGCCGTGGGGGGCTGGAGCACCTCAATCCTGGCACCTGACAGCGGCAGGATACTGCTCGACGTCGGCATCTGGTCGACGAGCGAGGGTTCCCTGCAGCTGGGGCTGGGTTTTTTGCTCCGGGGCCTGGCCATTGCCCTGCCCGCGGTGCTGCTGATGAGCTGCACCGATCCCACCGACCTGGCGGACGCTTTGGCGCAGAAGGCGCGGCTGCCGCACCGCTTTGTGCTGGGGACGCTGGCAGCCATGCGGTTGGTGGGCCTGATGGCAGAGGAATGGCAAACCATCGGCATGGCACGGCGCGCCCGCGGCGTCGGGTCGCGCGGCAACCCGTGGCAGCGGATTCGGGCAACCCTGGGGCAGAGCTTCGGCCTCCTGGTCCAGGCCATCCGCCGCGCCACCCGGCTTGCCGTCACCATGGAGGCCCGCGGTTTCGGCGGGGCCAGCCGGACCTGGGCGCGCGTGTCCACCTACAGTGTGCTGGACATCTGGGTGGTGCTGGGCGGCGTGTTCATCGCCGCGGGTGCCGTGGCGGCTGCGCTGTGGGCCGGAACATGGCACATGGTGTGGCTGGAGGGTTCCTAGGTAGCCGGGGCCGGGCCCACCCTGCTCCGGGATGGACAGACACGGGCCGGGCCGGATGACGGCCCGGCCCGTGTCTGTCACCGGTCGATCCGGGTTTGGCCGGTGGGATCGTCAACGGAGTGGCCCGGTGTACGGCTCTTCTGTGCTGCGCGTCGGTTGACTGCGGCGAGGGTAATCGCGGCCGCGGCAATGCCGGCGGCGATGGCGATGACGCCGCGCAAGACGATGTTCATGTCAGTCCAGAGTGCCAGCCCGATGCTGACGGCCAGGATTGTGGCGAACAGCGCCAGCATCGACGCCGGTTCGCCGGGCGGCTTGCTCCGGGACGAACCGTCTGAATGACGCCGGTCATTGATCTTTGCCATGGTTTTCCTTCGTTGTCGTAGGCTGCTGATACCGGGCGGATGGGCTTGGCATGGCGGCGTCAAAGGTTCCGGCGCCGGAAGACTGAAAGCGCCAGGCCGCCGAGGACGACGGCCCATACTGCAAGCCCGAGTTGGCCGAGGAGCAGGCGCCCCGGTCCCAGTTCCTCTACTGTCGTCGCGCTGATCGCCTGCATGAAGAGGGGCGTCGGTGTCATGTTTACGAAAGAGTCGATCGTCCCGGCCGCCTGCTCCGGGATCATGGCGCCCACCGCAAAGACCGCCAAGGGAAGGAGGAGGTTGACCCCGATGAGCAGCAATACGGCCCCGAAGGCCCGCCCCACGAGATGGGCCAGCGCCACGGCAATCAGAACCATGCTGGTGCTGCCGACAACGGTTGCTGCCACGCTCACCAGCGCTGACCCGGCAAAGTTGCCCCTGGACAGGACGAGTCCGAGTCCCGCGATGACGATCGTGACGAAGGCCGTGCTGGTTGCTGTCAGGGCAGCCCAGGACAGCAACCTGGCCGTGAAGAGTCTCTCCCGCTTCGGTGTCAGTGACAGCGCCAGGCCCAACTGCCCTGTGTGGTCCCGGCCAACCGCGAAGACGGCGGCTACGGAGAGGACCAGCGCGCAGACAAACGCACCGGTTTCAACCGAGGTGGTGGTCATGACTCTTGTGGGTTCCGTGGCCAGTGAATTCATGACCAGCATCGTCAGTATCCCGCCGGCCAGCCCTGAAGTGACCGCCACGAGGACCGGGATGGGTACGCCGCCCTTCCGGAGGAGCCGGTGCACCTCGGCGCGGATAACGGCGCCGAGCCTCTGTTCCAGGGCAAGCGCGGCGCGGTCGTCTATCGGTGTTTCAGTCATGGTCATTCCGTTCCTCCGGATGCGCTCCGGGCCAGGACCTCGAAGTAGGTGTCTTCGAGGCTTCGGGTTACCCGGGCCAGATGCGAAATCCCCGCACCGGACTCCAGTGCGACCGCGGCGAGCTCGGTAGGGTTCGTATGCCGGACAAGGATTCCGCCCCGTTCTTTGGCGGCGCGGAAACCTCTTTGTGCCATGGCAGCCAGCAGGATCTCGGGGTTAGGGGACTCAAGGTAGTACCCCGTTTCGTCCAGATGGGACACGAAATCCCCGATGCTTCCATGCCCGAGGATCCGTCCGTCGCCGATCATGACGATGTCATCCGCTGTTTCTGCAAGTTCGGCCATATGGTGTGAGGACAGAAGGACCGTGGCGCCGTCTGATGCCGCGGACGTCAGGAACGTTCTGATCCAGGCGATCCCGTCCGGGTCGAGTCCGTTGATGGGTTCGTCCATAACCAGTACGGCCGGGCGGCTCACGGTCGCTGCGGCGATGCCCAGCCGCTGGCGCATGCCCAACGAGAAGGTGCGGACGCGGTTTTGCGCCGCGCCTGCCAGTCCGACCCTTTCAAGGGTGTCTTTCCCCCATGAAAGCGGCAATCCCTGCAGGCGGCAAACGTAGTCGATGATGCCGGCAGCGGTGGCTTGCTCCGGGAGCCACTCCGCCGACAGGAAAAGTCCCATGGTTCGTCCTGGACGCCGGGACTGCGCGAACTCTGTTCCGTTGACCTTGATGGTGCCCGCGTCGGGACTGACCAAACCTGCAATCGCTTTCAGCACGGTGGACTTGCCCGCACCGTTGGGCCCTACGAATCCAGTGACCCGCCCCGGTGCGGCGGTGAAGGAAACGTTCTTGAGCACCCTTGTGCTCCCAAAGCTTTTGCTTAGGTTGTCGACGTGAATCATGGATGGACAAACTCCTCGGCGGTGGGCTGCTTGACAGTGGGGGGCCGCCGGAGGGCGGCGATTTCAGGTGAGGTGTGTTGCACCAGGCGGCCTATCTGGTCCGGGACCGCACGGGACAGGCTAAGTGCAGCCAACGTCCTGGGCCGACCCGCGAAGTAGTGGACGCGCACCAGTGACGCCCTTGCTGCCCGGGCAGCCGTGGCGGACACGGAATGGAGGCCGGTTGCGGCGAGGACCACCTCATGGTCGGCGAAGGAACTGCTGGCCCAGCCGACGTTGGCTCCCACCACAGAAAACCGGGCCCTGGCAAGGCGGACCGATAGGGCGAGAACGTACCAAAGCGTTACCGCTGCCACCGCAGCCAGGACGAGGGCGCCGGCCGTAAGGCGGTGCAGAAGCCAAGCGCAAGCAAGCGCGGGTATGCCGGTCGCTGCCAAGAGCACCAACGATCTCACGATGGATCCGCGGCCCGAGGACTCCAGCAGGGCCGGGGGTGGAAGATCCGTCAGTGATGTGCTGAGGATCTGTGCCACTTGCTTGCGCGGCAACGACGGCAGGACCAAGTTGGTTCCCATCTGTGCATCCGAGTCAGTCGTCACGAGCGCGACACGGACCCGGTCGAAAACCATCTCGATGAGGTTGCGCCGTGCCGTGAGGCCGGCGACTGCCGAGGACCTCACATCCCGTTGGTTGATGGAGAACCACCCGTACCTGATGGACAACCCATCAGAATCACTGCTCACTGTGAAGCCATGGTATTTCACCAGGGCGGCGACCGATCCCCCAAGGAGGACAGTCCCGCACAGCACCACGGCTCCCGCCAACGGATTCGCACTGATCACCCTGACGACACCGTCTAAAATCGCCATTTGGTCCGCCATATCCACCACGGCGAGAACGGCACTGGTCCCGAGGACCACCACATGGCCATATATCAGGCTGGCGGCCGCCAGGTCCCGTCTTCGGGCCGTGTAAACCACGGACCGGCCGGTCGTGTCAGACGACCCCGGAACGGGGCTCGGGGCGCCGCTGGCCTTGCCGCCGGAAGGCTGGGACTCCGCATCCGGAGCCCCGTGGCACCGCACCAACCCGACGATGGCTTCAACGTTTGCCTGCTCGATGCCGGGGGCATCGATCTTCGCCCCGTCCTGGCCGCCGGAGCGCAGCGACACGACCGACAGCCCGAACCGGCGGAAGGCCCAGGGCGAGTCGATGTCTACAACCGAGATGTCACGCCAGGCTGTCGTGCTCGTAGTTCTGAAGATCAGACCGCGGGTGAGGGAGAAGCCATCCTTCGAGATCTCATACCTTAGCGTCCCCCAGGCGTAGATGGGCTGGAGCAACCTGAGGATAAGAAGGCTACCGAACACGTATATGGCGACTGGACCGGGCCACAGACCTGGCCGGTCCCAATACAGGAATCCGCCGATCAGCAGGCTCGCTATGCTCGGAGCTCCGCGGAGGGACATCGCCGCCATGGCCTTCACTGGTAGCCGTTGCGGGGCGTCACTGCCCATCAGCGGACGCCTCCACGTATGCGGACAACGCCTGCCGGCGTATCTCCATGGCCACACCACGTTCAACAGGCCCCAGCGGTTCAACGTGATTTAGAGTGGTGAATTTGACTTTGGCGAGCCCGAATCGCCGCAGCAGGGGCCCTTCGACAATCGAGACATTCAGGATCTGTGCCGTAGACAGGACCGTGTCCGTGGACAGGAGGAAACCACGTCGTATACGCACCGCATCGGCGGCCACGTGGTACGAGGTGTGCCGCAGTGTGAGGCGGCTGACTATCGGCACATCGATTATCAGACTGATGACGATCAGGATCGCGAGGATAACGAGGGCCGGCAGCTTCCAGCCAGCGGGGACCAGCCAAAGCGCAAGGCCGCATGCAAGCACTCCCGTCATCAGCACCTCCACCGTGGAGCGGATCGCGAGATAGCGCAAGGCCACCGGCGGCAGCGTTGCCGCATACGTTTGCGAACGCGCGGCCCGGTCCGGGACTGATCTGTCGCCCCGGCCATCAGCCCGTGTGCTGGCCACTGCGTTCCCTTCTGTATGTTCTGCTATACGACGTACACATCGTGTTCTTGAAGCACTGGTGTGGCGAGAGGACGCTGCCTCTCGCCACACCAGTGCCGGACTCATCTCAGCCGATCCCGAGAATCTGCATGATCCACTGGGCGATCGTACCGAACGTGACACCCCGCTCGAGCCACCGCTGAACCGTGCCCCAGTTGTTCTTGGCCCACCGGGCGACCGCGTTAACAACGCCCCACCCCCAGCGCCAGGCCTGCTGCAGGACCCAAGCGACAAATTTCAATACCGCGCCCATAAACTCTCCCTCTGATAATCAATCAATGATGTGTCGGGAACCCCCAATACGTCATTAACGATATTTTTCAGAATGGGCACTAAACAGTATTCTATTATCTGGTGGACATATACTTTTGGATAAACAATTGATGCATTTGGCTACCGTGCGCCAGCCGGTTCAAGCCGTGAACGGTCGAGCATCTGGCCGTTCTGTGGCCCGACCCGGAGAACGCCGGCCTCAAGGGCGGTGACGAGCACCTGCAGTCTGTCCCGGACGCACCACTTCACCATGATGCGTGAGAGGTGCCCCTTGATGGCTGCCTCCGAAACACCCAGTTCCCTGGCAATGTCCCGGTTGGTCCGTCCCTGGCCCAGGCACTCGACGATCTCGCGTTCCCTGCTCGTTAGTGCGGGCAGGTCGGTGCGGGACAGCACCTGTTCGGCCGGCCGGGTTCTTCGCAACACTTCCAGCAAGCCGATGAGAGCCGAGCGGGACAAGAAGACGTGTCCTGCCGTTATGTCGGATATCGCGTCATGGATCTCACGAACCGAGGCATCGCTCGTGAGGATTCCCCGCGCGCCTGCAACCATGACGTCCCGGATCCTCTCGGATGCGCCTGCGTCGATGAAGACCATGAGGTGCGCCCGTGGATAAAAGTCCAGCACGGGAAGGAGGTCCGGTGCGGCGTGGCCGCCAGGTAACCGCGCATCAATGACGACCAGGTCGGCCTGATGCGCCCGGCAATCGGCAGCGAGCTCGAGGGGTGATCTTGCTTGACTGAATATAGCCCGCGTACGGGAATCGAAACGAAATATTGCACTTAGAGCTGAATGCAATTGAGCCTCAGAGGCACTGACAACTACAGATAATTCCTGCACCGCGATATCATCCTTTTCCCCCATTTGCCCAGGCCAGGGCAAGATAATTCAACCGCAGCTTCTGGAGTCCATTCATTTCCCGCAGCCGTGCTGCAGTTCGTCAGGAAACCGGCGCTGACCCCGATTAGTCTATCAGTTGGATAAACTCCGGCTGCGCCGGGGGTGCCGGCAGATCGAACGTGCCCGCTGGGCTAACACCGAGGCCGCGCCATGCGGACCTCCGGCAGCCCTTCCCAGTCCTCGATGGTGTCCCTGGCGCCGGTGAAGACGAAGCCATTGCGCCGGTAGAAGGCCTGGGCGCGGGGGTTGTCTTCGGCGACCCACAGCGCGGCCGCTTCCTTCCCGATGGCTGCATCGAGCAAGGCTTGGCCCAGGCCCCTGCCCTGGTGCGAGGCAAGGACGTAGATGCCCCAGAGCTCGGCCTGTTCCCGCACGCCATCCTCCGGCGGAAGCGAGCCGGCAAACCCCACCAGCCTCCCGCCGTCGGCCGCAACATACTGCCGGGCGGCATGCGGGCCGGACAGGAGGTGGCGCCACAGGACCAGCCGCCCTTCCACGTCCTGGCCGGCCATGAAGTCCGGTGACAGCAGCATTGCGTAGGTTTCGCGCCAGCATTCCAGATGGAGCTGCGCCAGGGCCTCGGCCTCTTCGGCCTTGGCCTGCCGGACGGTACAGGGATGGTCCATGAAGCCGAGTCTATGTGCCGGCTCAGAGGCACGGGTGGTCGTAGTCGAAGCGGCCGGCCACGAACTGGGTGAGGACCACCGCGCCGCCCGCGGTGAGGGGATCCGCCGAGCACATGTGCCTGGCCTGCGCGGCGGTGCTGGCCCCGGCAAGCCAGCTTGGCAGCGCATACAGGCTGCTGGCCGGTCCCACCTCACCGACGATCTGCCCCCACTGCCGGGCCGAGGAGTAGATCCCCACGCTGGCGCCGATGCTGTGGAAAAAGTCCGTCATTCCTTCGAGGTCCGCCCGGTTGGCGTTCCTGTCACCCGACCAGCTGTTGCCCGTCTCCACATCGAGCCACCAGAGGTACGTTTCAGGTTCCGCGATGGTACGGAGGTAGGCGTCGTCGAAGGCCTTGGCGTAGCCGTACATGTAGGCGCATGCCGCGTCCTCCTTTCCCTGGCAGTCACCGTACGGGTTCGCCACGACGTTGCCGCCGTACTCGTTGTTCGTCGGCCACCAGGACCCGCGGAGGCCGGGATTTGCAGTGTTCACGTAAAGTGCCACGCGCGGCTGGCCGGTCCCGCCGTCCGTATCCTCGGCGCCGCCAGCGCCCTCGGCCCACTCGAGCTGCTGGTGGAGGCAGGGGTTGGTGGTGTTGGCGAGGCCGTTGTTGACGCCGACAATAGCGAAAGCCGGGTCGTCGGGCAGGCCGCCGCTGCACTGCGGCCAGGAAACATCGTTGCCCAGTTCGGTATCGTCCCCTGGCCGGGCTTCTTTCGCGGGAGCGGCGGATGCCCTGGGTGCCGGCTGGGTGACTGCCGATTCGGGTGCCGGCGGCGCGCCGTCGTCGAGCCTTGGCCCGGGGATGAAGCCCACTGCCGTGGCCACCATTAAAGACAGCAGCCCTGACGCCCGGCGCCTGAAGGGGCGCCGCCTTCCCAAGGTGGCATAGCTGAAAGTGGACACGGCGGCCTCCTGTTCCTCACTGGCCGCAACAGGTACCGCTAGCTTGCTACCGGAACGGGCCCTGGTCAAGGCCGACGCGTTATGGAAAGTTTATGCATGTAACGGGTAAATCAAGGCGGCAAATCCGCCTAACGCCCATCCTGATGCGACAAGATAACTCACATTTGATATATTTTTCCCATGACTCAACAGACTGCTGAACACGTCGGCCTTTTGCTCCGCGACGCCCGCAGCCAGAAGGGGTGGACCCAGGGCCAGCTCGCCGCGGAACTCGGCACCAGCCAGAGCGCCGTGGCGCGCATGGAACAGGGGAAGCAAAACCTGAGCCTGAAAATGATCCAGCGCCTGGAGGCGATCTTCGGCCGCAGCATCGTCCAGCTCGGCAAATCGCAGATGACACACCTTCGGGTGGAGGGCGGCCGGACGCTCTCCGGGTCCGTTGACGTCAACACCAGTAAGAACGCCGGCGTCGCCCTGCTCTGCGCCAGTCTCATCAACCGCGGCACCACCACGCTGCGCCGTCTGGCCCGCATCGAGGAAGTCAACCGTATCGTCGAGGTGCTGAGCAGCATCGGCGTCGAATGCACCTGGCTCAACGACAACGACCTCCGCCTCCGCCGGCCCGCAAACCTTGACCTGGATTCCATGGACGTCGAGGCCGCACGCCGGACCCGAAGCGTCATCATGCTCCTGGGCCCTCTGCTGGACGAGGCCGGCGAATACCGGCTCCCCTACGCCGGCGGCTGCGATCTGGGCATCCGCACCGTGGAGCCGCACATGCAGGCACTGCGGCAGTTCGGCCTGTCCGTGGAGGCCAGCTCCGGCTTCTATTCCGTGCAGGCGCCGCCGACCGACACACTCGACCGGTCCTTCGTGCTGACCGAGCGCGGCGATACCGTCACCGAGAACGCCATCATGGCCGCCGCGCACCGCTGCGGCACCACCGTCATCCGCAACGCCAGCCCCAACTACATGGTCCAGGACCTCTGCTTCTACCTGCAGCGGCTGGGCGTGGAGATCGACGGCGTCGGGACCACCACACTGAAGATCACCGGCAAGCCTGCCATCGACGTCGACATCGAATACTTCCCCTCGGAAGACCCCATCGAGGCGATGAGCCTGATCACGGCCGGGGTCGTCACGAACTCCGAGGTGACCATCCGGCGCGTGCCCATCGAATTCATGGAAATCGAGCTGGCAACACTGGAGCAGATGGGCCAGCAGCTGGAGGTTTCCGGCGAGTACATGGCCCGCAACGGCCGCACCCGGCTGGTCGATGTGACCACCAAGCCCTCGGAACTGCGCGCGCCGGAGGACAAGATCCACCCGATGCCGTTCCCCGGCCTGAACATCGACAACCTGCCGTTCTTCGCGGTGATCGCGGGCAACGCCGAAGGCCAGACCATGATCCACGACTGGGTCTACGAGAACCGCGCCATTTACCTGACTGAGCTGAACAAGCTGGGCGCCCGCGTGCAGCTGCTGGACCCGCACCGGATCTACGTCAACGGCCCCACACGGTGGCGCGCCGCCGAGGTGGGCTGCCCGCCCGCGCTGCGCCCGGCCGCCTGCCTGCTGCTGGCAATGCTTGCCGCCCGCGGCGTGTCCGAGCTCCGCAACATCTACGTCATCGAGCGCGGGTACGAGGACCTCGCTGAGCGCCTCAACACCATCGGCGCCAAGATCGAGTACTTCCAGGACTGACGTTTTCTAGGCGCGAACTGGCAGATAACGACCTCTCTGAGTGAATTTGAGGGTGTTATCTGCCAGTTCGCGCTTCGTCATGTCCGGGACGTTTCCGCTGGCCTGGCGCACAATGTAGGAATGCGGACTTTTGGCGTGGAGGAAGAGCTCCTGATCGTTGATCCGGAGAGCGGGGAACCGCTGGCGCTCGCCGATGCCCTCTTGGCGGGCCGCAAACTCGCCGCCGACGATGCGCCGGACCGCCCCCGGCTGCTGAAGAAAAAACCCGACACCAAGTTCGACGACGACGAAATGGGCCTGAGCGCCGAACTCAAGCTTGAGCAGATTGAGACGCAGACCCGTCCCTGCCTGGACCACACGGAACTGCTGCGCCAGATCCGGGCCGGCCGGGCGCTCGCCGACGAGGCCGCGCAGGGCCACGGTGCGCGCATCGCCGCGCTGGCCACCTCACCGCGGGCCCTTTCCAGCCACACCACGCCCGACCCCCGCTACGCCCGGATGCTGGAGCGGTTTGGCCTGACCGCCCAGGAACAGCTGACCTGCGGCTTCCACGTCCACACCTACATTGAATCCCCTGAGGAAGGGGTGGCGGTACTGGACCGGATCCGGGACAAGCTGGCCGTCCTGATTGCGCTCAGCGCCAACTCGCCGTTCTGGAACGGCGTTGCCACCGGGTTCGAGAGCTACCGGACGCAGGCCTGGAACCGGTGGCCGTCGTCGGGTCCGTCGGCGATCTTCGGCAGCGTGTCCGCTTACCGCCGGGTGGTGTCCCGGCTGCTGGAGACCGGCGTGGTGCTGGACGAGGGCATGATCTACTTCGACGCGCGCCTCTCCCGGAACCACCCCACCGTGGAGGTCCGGGTGGCGGACGTCTGCCTCCGCGCCGAGGACGCGGCGCTGATCGCCGTCCTGGTCCGCGCCCTCGTGGAATCGGCCTGCCGGGAATGGCGTGAAGGCGTGGAGCCCGCGCCCGTGCCCACGGTGCTGCTGCGGATGGCCGCATGGCAGGCCAGCAACTTCGGCCTGCGCGGTGAGCTGCTCGACTTCGGCAGCTTCCGGCCCTCACCCGCCGCGGACGTGGTGAACTCGCTGGTCGACTACCTGGAGCCGGTGCTGGCCGAGAACGGCGAGCTGGACCTGGCCCGGCAGGGCGTGGAGGAGATCTTCGCGCGCGGCACCGGCGCGGCGGAGCAGCGCAACACACGCCAGGTGGTGCTGGACAAGGCGGATCCCGACGACGGCGGGCTGGGGGCCGTCGTCGCGCACGCCGTCCGGGCGACGCTGAAGGGAACGGTGGGGTACGTGGACCCCGACGCCGAGGACGTGCCGGAACTCCTGCGGGTGCGCCAGCTCTGACCCGGGGCGGCAGGGGCAGCGAAGGGCGGGTACCCTAGGCGTCCGTCGGCGCCGGCTTCCTGAACCGGCTGCGGAGTGCGCCCCAGCGGCTCCGGCCCACCAGGCCCGAGACGTGCGTGCACAGGGCCCAGTAGGCTATCCCCGCCGCCAGCGACGCTGCCACGGCAAGGGCCGGGCTGGTGGCAGCCAGCGGCGGGTAGACCAGCCAGTGCACGAGGTATGCGTACAGGGAAGCGCTGGCCAGCAGGACAGCCAGGCGTTGCAGCCCCCTGGGCACGGGGATGGTGGGCAGCCACGTGAGCAGGAGGATGCCGGCAAGGAGGGTCAGTTCGCGGTGGGTGTCCCCGAAGAAGCACCCCGGCACCGTGAGGACCGCCAGGAGTGACACCACGCACCTCTGCACCATGCTCCGCGCCCGGGCCATGGCCCAGCCCAGGACGAACAGCCACAGCGTTGGTGACGGGTGGGGAATGCCGGGATCAACGATGTCGTAGCGCGAGAGCAGCGCCAGGCCGGTGAGGGCAAGCGGGAAGAGCAGCGGGAACCGCCGCTCCGCCCGGTCCACCCAGGGGATGGCCAGCAGGGCCGTCATGCCCAGCAGGATGTAGAGCAGCACCTCGATGAACCAGAAGTGCCACTGTGTGGTCACTTCTTCCGGGCCGACGATGGAGTTCAGGAGCAGGATATTGGCGATCGTGTATTTGTCGGTAAGCAGGTAGGCCACGCCGATGAAGGCCATGCTGGGCAGTGCCACCCTGGCGAGGCTGGTGAGCTGGCGCCTGAACCGGGGGAGCCGTTCCCCGCTGAGCTGGAACCGGGCGAAGTTGTACCCCGCCACGGCCATCAGCACGTGGGCCATGCCCGGCCATTTCATCAGCCCCACGTGGGTGCTGACGATGAGCACGATCGCCACGGCCCTGAGCACGATGCTGGTTTCGAGCGGGGCAAAGAAGCGCCGCATCTTCCCGCCGGTTTTCCGGTTCCGCCGGTCTTCCAGGTCGCCGACCGGCGTCAGGTGCCAGTCGGCGGGGAGATGGCCCAGCAGCTGTTCCAGGCGGACCGAAGTGGCCACGTAGGACAGCGAGTCTCCGCCGAGCGAGACGAACGTGTCGGAGTCGGCGATGTCCTCGCGCTCGAAGGTGTCGCGGAAGATCCGCCGCACGTCGTCGGGTGCTGCTGCGCCGGCACTTGCCGGCGCAGGCGCTGACGCCGCCTGCGCCCCGAGGGCCAGGACCGCGGGATAGTCCACCTTGCCGGTGGCCAGGCGGGGGAGGTGTTCGACGGCGTGCAGCTCCAGTGCCGCACGGGGCAGTCCGATGCCCTGCGCGAGGACCTTCGATAGCAGCTGGGTGTCATGGCTGCCCTCGACCGCGACGACGAGGCCCTGGTCCGTGCCCGCGCTTGCCGCCTGGACGCCGAGGTCGGCCAGGATGCGCTCCACCTGGCCGAGGTCCACGCGGAGCCCGACGATCTTGACGAACCGGCTGCGCCGCCCCACCACTTCATAGACACCGGCCGGGTGCAGCCTGGCCAGGTCGCCGGTGCGGAGTTCATGGACTGCGCGGCCGGCACCGAGGTCCGCAGGGGTCTCCGCATAGCCGAGCATTACATTCGGCCCGGTGTAGACGAGCTCGCCGTGCTCCAGGCCCGGCACCGGGTCGATGCGGAACGCGCCGCCCGGCACCGGGACGCCGATGGCACCGGGATGCTCGGCGGCCAGCGCGGGCGGAAGGTAGGCCATCCGGGCGGTCGCCTCGGTCTGGCCGTACATGACGAACAGGTCCCAGCCCTTCCGGTGGCCGAGATCGGCATAATCACGGACGCGTTCGGGGGCCAGCCGGCCTCCGGCCTGCGTGACATACCGCAGGGCGGGGAGGTCCATCTCCGCGAAACCCACCCGTTCCAGCAGTTCAAAGGTGTACGGCACGGCCGCGAACGCCGTGGCTTCGCGGGTACGGAACAGCTCCCAGAAACAGGGGTCAACAACGGAAAGGCCGGTGAGGACCAGACCCGCTCCCCGCAGCAGATGGCTGTTGATCACGGAGAGCCCGTAGCAGTAGGACATGGGCAGGGTGGTCGCGGCGCGGTCTGCGGGGCCGATGCCCAGGTACTCGGCGATCGATTCGGCGTTGGCCTGCAGATTGGCGGCGGAGAGGCGCACCAGCTTGGGTGAGCCGGTGGATCCGGAAGTGCTCAGCAGAAGCGCGAGATCCGGATGGAGCTCATGCCGGGTGCCGGCCCGGCGCTCCTCGAACAGGGTCTCCCCGTTGGCGGAGCGCAGCACGACGTCGGGGTCGTACGCTGCCACCAGCGACTCCAGCGCCGCCGGCTTGTCCTCCGGAAGCAGGATCAGCGGATGGCCGCCGGCCAGGGCGGCGAGGTAGGCCACCAGGGAGTCGACGTCGTTCGCCGCAGCCAGCGCCACCAGGCGCCGCTGCCTGCCGAGGCGGAGCGCGAGGGCATCAACCCTGTCGGCAAGTTCCCGGTAGGTGAGGGTGAAATTGTCTGTAAGAATGGCAGGCCTGTCCCCGTGGCCCGCGAGATCGGCGGCGAAGGGCACCCGCGCGAAATCAAGCTGCGTGGTCACCGAAAGATGATATTAGTTAAGGCTTACCTAAGTAAAACTGTTCCGGCGGCTGTTACGCCGTGCAATACTCGCCTCGTGAGCGAGTCTTACGAGTTCAGGGCCCCCTTGTGGCTGTATCCGGGCGAGTCCGCCTGGCACTTCATTACGTTGCCGGTGGACATTGCGGAGGAGATCCGCGAGGAGTTCGCGGGCTTCCGGAAAGGGTTCGGCTCGGTCAAGGTGGCGGCAGACATCGCCGGCGAGCACTGGCAGACCTCGATCTTTCCCGACGCCGGCAGCGGTTCCTACCTGCTGCCGGTCAAGCGGGCCGTGCGGGCCGCGGCCGGCATATCGGCAGGGGATGACGTCGACGTCCGCCTGGTCATCATCAGCCCCTGAGCGGCGGCCCCAAAAGACAGCGCGGCTAGGCAGCGCCGGTCCAGCGGACGG
This sequence comes from Arthrobacter sp. NPDC057388, assembly GCF_042668165.1. Classification (NCBI taxonomy): domain Bacteria; kingdom Bacillati; phylum Actinomycetota; class Actinomycetes; order Micrococcales; family Micrococcaceae; genus Arthrobacter; species Arthrobacter sp. NPDC057388. Next base: position 128,941 of record NZ_JBHVBL010000004.1, on the reverse strand, counting down.
GGGCCGCTGGGGCTGAGGGCCTCCAGTGCGCCGCGCTCCTGGTGCCTGAGGCTTCCGCCGGCGTGCGCCTCTTGCCGAACCCCTGCCGGCCGTGGTCCGGCCGCGTCGAAAGCGCCTGGGCCGGCACCGGTGCGGGAACCGCCGTGGAGGCTTCCTGGACCTTTGGTGCTGCTGGTGAGAGGTCCGTGATGAGCCCCGTCCCGGCGCATTCGCGGACGTCGGCGATCCCTGCGGCCGCCGCACGCTTGTCCTCGAAAGGAGCGGAGATGGCCAGCACGGTTCCATTGGGAGCCACCAGCCGGAAACGGTACTGGGACTCAGCGTCAACAAAAACTTCGAATACTCCGGCCATGACGTTCCTTCCGGTCAGGGAGGCTGCGCGCAGCGTCTTCGCGGCCGCGGCCCCGAACGCATCGCTGCGTCTGTCCTTGAATGGGGGGTGAGCCGACAGGGGTTTCATCGGCTCATCAGTGTTATTCGAGTCTGCCCAGTGCACATGGAGCCTACAAGACCGTCCATGTAAACCCTGGGTAAACCCTGCCTGTCCACCCACTAAAGCGTGCCGGGGTTCCGTTCTCAAGGACACCCGAAACGGCAGGACGTGCAGGGAAACGGAAATTAACAGCCCGCGATCGGAAGTAACGTCAGATCTGTTTGAGCGCCTGCTCCAGGTCGGCAATGAGGTCATCTGCATCCTCCAGGCCGACGGACAGCCGCACCACCCCGTCGCTGAGCCCGATTGCGGCACGTCCTTCCGGTCCCATGGCCCGGTGGGTCGTGGTCGCGGGGTGGGTGATGAGGGATTTGGCGTCGCCCAGGTTGTTGGAGATATCGATGATCTTCAGGGCGTCCAGCAGTGCAAAGGCGGCTTCCTTGCCCGACTGGCCGGCGGTCGTCGCAAGTTCCAGCGTGAGGACGGTGCCGCCGGCCTTCATCTGCCGGGCCGCCAGGTCATACTGTGGGTGGGACTTGAGCAGCGGGTACTTCACCCAGTTGACGGCGGGCTGGGTTTCCAGCCATTCGGCCAGCCGCAGCGCGGTGGCGGAGGAGTGGTTCACGCGCAGGGACATGGTCTCCAGGCCTTTGGTGAGGACCCAGGCGTTGAACGAGGAGAGCGCCGGGCCGGTGTGCCGCATGAGCTGCTTGACCGGACCGTCGATGAACTCCTTGGTGCCCAGGATTGCCCCGCCCATCACCCGGCCCTGGCCGTCGATGTGCTTGGTGCCGGAGTAGACGACCACGTCCGCGCCGAGGTCCCCGCAGCGCTGCAGCAGCGGCGTGGCAAAGACGTTGTCCGCCACCACCTTGGCGCCGGCGGCGTGGGCGAGTTCGCTGACCGCCGCGATGTCCACGATCTCCTGCATCGGGTTGGACGGGGATTCGAAGAAGACGGCAGTGGTGGGCACCGAGAGGGCCTCGCGCCACTGATCCAGGTCCGGGCCATCCACGAACACCGTCTCCACGCCCCACCGCGGCAGGATTTCATTGAGGATGACAAAGCAGGAGCCGAACAGGGAACGGGCGGCGACCACGCGGTCCCCGGCGCCGAGCAGGGCGCCCAGGGCGGTGAAGACCGCGGACATGCCGGACGCCGTCGCAAAGCACGCCTCGGTGCCTTCAAGCAGGCGGAGCCGCTCCTGGAAGGTGGCCACTGACGGGTTGCCGTAACGCGAGTAGACAAAGCGCTCATCTTCGCCGGTGAAAGCCCGCTCCGCGGCGGCGGCAGACTCGTAGACAAACCCGGAGTTCAGGAAGACAGGCTCGGTGGTCTCCTGGAAATTGGTGCGGTCCAGCCCGCCGCGGACGGCCTGGGTATCGGGGCTCCAGCCGGCGGCGTCGTGATTAAAGGTCAACTTAGTTCTTTCCCAGGTTCGTCGGCAGGCCGCGGTTCTTCCAGCCGTTCACGGTGCGCTCGCCATAGCGGTCCGGCTCGCCCTCGAAACCTTCGAGCACGTTGTAGGCCGTGAAACCGGCCTGCGTGGCGGCAATGGCGGCAGCGATGGAGCGCTGGCCGGAACGGCACAGGAAGACCAGCTCCACCCCGGCGTCCTCGGGGGCCTGCTGCTTCAGCTGGTCAACGAACTCCGGATTGGGAATGCCGCCGGGAAAGGTCCACTGGATGAAAAGGGGGTCGTTGTCCGTGGCTTTCGTGTCAGGAATGCCGATGTGCGCCCATTCGCCCTCGGTGCGCACGTCCACCAGGATGGCGCCCTCCTCAAGCTTGGCCCATGCGTCCTGCGGGGTGAGGTCTCCGGCATAGCTCATGCGTGGCCCTCGTAAACTTCCGCGCTGAGGTCCTCGTCGGAGTCCAGCCGGTCAACGGCGGTGGCGACGGCGGCATCCGCGCTGGCGATGGCGGCCGGCAGGATGAGGGCCTGGGCCACGATGACGGTGGTGCCGTTGAAGGTGGCCGCCGGGCTGCCATGCAGCACGTAGCCTTCGGCCAGGGCTGCTGAGATGCGCTCACAGAAAGCCCGGTCGTCGGGGCCCGTGACGAGGCGGTAGGACAGCTTTTCCTCAGGTTTATCCTGCTGGGACGGCAGCGTTGCAACGGCCGGGGCGTCTGACACGACGGATCTCCTTTTCTCACGCTTGCAGCTCGAAGTGGTCGATATGCCGAGTATTCACCTGAGGCACCCCGCCGTGGAAGGAGGGTTGCCGACCGGCCAGTCAGGGCTTAACGCCGGTACTCATTACTCCCGAAAAAAGTAACACTGACGACGGCGGCGCGCACCGCCGCCGCCGTCATCTTCCGTAACGGACCCCGCGGCTTCCCTGATCCACGGAACCGTCCGGGTTGCCCGGCGTTGCCGTTACAAAGCCCCCGGCCGGGAGGATAATGACGGGGAGATGACCCGCCGTAACGCCGGATGAAACTAGGCCGCAGTGAATGATTCGACCGCGCATACAGTCACTTCCATGCTGCACTTTGGATGGTTTGTGGGCCACGGCTTCGGGGTCCAGGGCTGGGGGACGCCCGGCTACGGAATCGGCTACGACTGGAAGAAGCCCGCCCCCTACCAGCACGCGGTCCGCGAGTTCGAGCGGGCCGGGCTGGACCTGTTCATCATCGAGGATTCGCTCACTGTCCCCGACACCTATGGCGGCAGCGCGGAGGTCTCGCTGGCGCAGGCGTCCTTCGCCCCGAAGCACGATCCGCTGGCACTGGTGCCGTACCTGCTGTCCGCCACGGAGCACCTGGGCATCGTGCCCACCATCAGCGCCTCCTTCTATCCGCCCTTCACCGCGGCCCGGCTGCTGGCCACGCTCCAGCATTTTTCCAACGGCCAGCTGCTGGAACGTCGTGACCTCCGGGAGTGACCTGGCCGCGCAGAACTATGGACTGGACCAGCAGATCGAGCACGACCTCCGGTACGAGAAGGCCGAGGAGTTCGTGGACGTGGTCCGCAAGCTCTGGCGCAGCTGGGAACCGGACGCCATCCTCGAGGACGCCCAGGCCGGCATCTTCGCCGACCACACGAAGGTCCGCCCCATCCACCACGACGGGGAGTTCTTCAAGGTCCGGGGACCGCTGAACACGGCACCGCTGCCGGAGGAACCGGTGCTGGTGCAGGCCGGGGCATCCCCGCGGGGCAAGGCGTTCGCGGGCGCGAACGCGGATGTTGCCATCGCCCTGGCCCGCGGCGTGGACGGCATGAAGGCGTACCGCGACTCCATCCGCGCCGAGGCCGCTGCGGCGGGCCGGAACCCCGACGACGTCAAGGTGCTCTTCGTGCTCAAACCGACGGTGACCGGTTCCACGGCGGAGGCGGAGGAACTGCGCGCCGCGCGCCGGGAACTCACGCAGCGGGACATCGACAGCCAGCTCAACTCCATCTCCTACCTCTCCGTCATCGACTTCAAGCAGTTCGACCTTGATGAGCCGCTTCCCGAGCTCAGCACCAACAGCAACCAGGGAACCCTGGAGCACTTCTCCAAGGCGGCGCCGCCGGGTTCCACCCTGCGGCAGATCCTGCAGGCGCGCAGCGGCGGCGCAGGCGACAGCATTATCGGCACGGCCGAGGAGATCGCCGACTACCTCGAGGAAACCGGGGCCGCAGTGGGCGGCGACGGATTCCTCTTCTCCGGCTTCGTGGACCCCGCCACCATCCACGGCGTGCTGGACAGGCTGGCGCCGGTGCTGCGCAGGCGGGGACTGCTCCGGACGGGCTACGGCAACGGCGGCTTCCGCCGGAACCTGCTGGACTTCTAGCGCCATGGCCGGGGCCGACGCGAACCACGTTCTGGTGCCGGGCGTCCGCCGCGGCACCTTCCTGATCGGCACGGCCCATATCCGTGCCGAGGACGTCGCCGCCGCGGCGGCCGATCCTTCCGTGGAGGTGGTGCTCAGCGCGGAAGCCCTCGAACTCGTGGGCCTGTCCCGCGAGGTGGTGCAGGCGGCCATCGACTCGGGCCACCGGGTCTACGGACTCAACACGCTGCTCGGCTCCGGCCGCGACACTGCCGTGGACCGGCACTCCATCCTCGACTTCCAGGTACAGGTGGTGCGCTATCACCACAGCGGCGTCGGAGCGCTGCTGGACCGGGACGAGGTCCGCGCCCTCATCCTTGCAAGGCTCATCGGGTTCACCCGGGGAGGCTCGGGCGTGCGCCCGGAAACCGCCCGTTTCTACGCCGGCCTGCTGAACAGCGGCGTGGTCCCTGCTGTTCCGCGCGACGGATCGGTAGGCTCATCCGACCTCACACAGCTCGCGGCGGTTGCCGCCGTCGCGATCGGGGAGGGGCAGGCCCTGGCTCCCGACGGCGGACTGCTGGACGGCAGGAAAGCACTCGCCGCCGCCGGGCTGGAACCGCTGGTCCTGGCCCCGGGCGAGGCTTTGGCGCTCGTCAGCGCCAACTCATATTCGATCGGTGCCGGCGCGCTGGAACTCCGCCGCATCCAGCGGCTCGCCGATCTGGCGGACACCGCGCTGGCACTGTCGCTTGAGGCCACCGCAAGGTACGACGGCGGCGGGAACCTGAGCCCGTTCTCGCCGGCCGTGCAGTCAGCCAAGGCTGTGGACGGCCAGCGCGTCTCGGCGGACAATGTCCGCCGCCTGGTCCGCGGCGGCTGGCTGGAGCACCCGCGGCGGCAGGTGTCGGTCCAGGATGCCCTGTCCTTCCGTGCTGCCCCGCAGACGCACGGCGCGTTCCGGACCCAGGTGGCGGCGCTGGCCGCGGCGCTCGAGGTGGAACTCAACGGCCGGGGAGACAATCCGCTGGCTGACGTGGGCTCGGGCCGGATGGTGTCCGGCGGAAACTTCCAGCCGATGCAGCTGGCGCTGGCGTTCGAGGCGTTGCGGCTGGGACTGGCGCACGTGGGAATCAGCAGCGAGCGGCGGATCGCGAAGCTCTATCCGCCGCAGCGCCTGATCCGGCAGCTCAACCTCGAGGCAGCCCGGACAGGCACGCCGCTGGCGTCCGAAGACCTGCCGGGACTGCTCTGGTATTCGGCCGCCGGCCTGCTGGCCGAGCTGAAGTTCCTGGCCGCGCCTGCCACGCTGGGAGCCCCCACCCTCTCCGCGGATGTGGAGGACCACTCCACGCTGGCTCCGCTGGCCCTCCAGCAGCTGGAACGCTCGGTGGAGGCCGCGGCCAAGCTGCTCACCATCGAGGCGCTGACGGCGTCCTACCTCCTGGCGGAGGCACAGGACACAGACCTGCGCGAGGAAGCGGCCCGGCAGCTGGGCGCAGGCACCGGAGCCGTGGTGGCGCGGCTGTCGGGGCTGCTCTCACGGCAGCTGCCGGCGGCGGCGCTGGTGGAGGCTGCGAGGGAGGAGCTGGGGGATTTGTTGGCGGAATTGCCGGAACTCCGCACGCCGGCCCCGGATACCGCCGGTGACCGGGGGCCGGCTGACGGCGGCCCAAACTATGCGCGAGGAGAATCATGACCACCGTGGCAGGAAGCGGCCGCCAGCCCAGGCATGTGGCGCCGATACTGGATCCGGCCGTGGACGCCGGAGCCGTGCTGGCCACGGTGGGGGACACTCCGCTGGTTCCGCTGGATGTGCTGGGCCGAGGGTTGGGAAGCACCGTTTTCGTGAAGCTCGAATCGGAGAACCCCGGCGGGTCCATCAAGGACAGGACCGCCCTGAGCATGGTCCGCGCGGCCGAGCGGAGCGGAGAGCTGCAGCCCGGCGGGACCATCGTGGAAAGCACCTCGGGGAACACCGGAATCGGGCTCGCACTGATCGGCGCACTCACCGGCCATCCCGTGGTGGTGGTTACCGGCGATTCGATTTCGGCGGAGAAACTGGAGGCCCTCAACCGGTACGGGGCGCGCGTGGTGTTCACGGACTGGAGCGCGCCGTCGAATTCGCCGGAGAACGCCCGGGCCGTGGCGGCCCGGATCACTGCCGAAATCCCCGGCGCATGGCGGCCCCTGCAGTTCGACAACCCGGCCAATCCGCGGGCGCACTACGAGGGGACGGCACCGGAAATATGGGAGCAGACGGCGGGCCGGGTGACGCATTTCGTCGCCGGCGTGGGGACCGGCGGCACCATCACCGGGAACGGGCGGTACCTCAAGGAGAAGTCCGGCGGCCACGTGGAGGTGATCGGCGCGGACCCTTACGGTTCGGTCTACAGCGGCGGGCATCCGGGCCAGATCCTGGTGGACGGCGTCGGTAATTCCTGGCCCAAGCCCGACTGGCCGAAGGTCTTTGACCTCGGCCTGCTGGACAGGTTCCTGCGGATCCCGAATGACGAGGTGTACACCACGCTGCACCGGCTGCTCAACGACGAAGGACTGTCCCTCGGGCCCTCGTCCGGCCTCACCGTGGCGGCGGCGCTCCGGGTGGCCCGGGCGGCACCGCACGGGTCGGTGGTTGTGGCGATCGCACCGGACACGGGCAGCAACTACCAGAGCAAGGCGTTCAACCCGCAGTGGCTGGCTGACAACCACATCCGCCTGGCCTCGGACCTCGCGGAGGACTAGCCCAACCGGCGCCCGACAGGACTAACCCAGGATCGTTATCGGGCCCGTTGCGGCAGATTCGCTCTCCGAGCGGATCCAGGCATTCCAGTCCAGCGGGTGGACGGAGGGCCTGCCGAGCAGGTAGCCCTGGGCAGCCACCATGCCGAGTTCGGTTACGGCGTCGAGCTCTTCCTGCGTCTCGATGCCCTGCGCGCCGATGACGGCGTCCACGTGGCGGGCGAGTTCGTTCATGGCCGCGGCCCTCAGGCGCTGGCCCGGGGAGCTCTCGATGCCGGCAATGAAGCTGCGGTCCAGTTTGATGATGTCAGGGTGAAGCTCCAGGACCTGGTCCATGGACGTGAAGCCAACCTCGGCCCCGTTCACGGCGATCCGGAGACCGCGCCGGCGCAGGGGAGCGATGGCGGCCGTCAGCGTGGCGTAGTGGTCGGCGGGGACCGCGCCGTTCAGGTCGATGACGATCCGGTCCATGGCCAGCCGGGAATGTTCCAGCAGCCCGGGGATGCGCGGGTCCGCGCACGTTGCCGGTGTCAGGTTCAGGGCGATGAACATATGCCCGGGCACTGCCTGCGCCGCAGAGAGGGCCCGGTGCAGTGCTGCAAGTTCAAGGTCGGTGCCAAGGCCCACCGATTCCGCCTCGCTGAACCAGTGGTCGGCGCTGGCGCCGTCGTCGCTGACGAAGCGCGTGAGCGCCTCGACGCCGATCACCTCCCCCTCCGGAATGCGGCGGATCGGCTGGAACGCGGTCATCAGCATCCTGTCGGCGAGGATGGCTTCAATCCGGTTCCTGCTGCGCCGGGTAAAGGGCACCGGCTCGGGCGCTGTGACCTTGACCCGCTCCATCACCGGGATGGCGCCGTTCCCCGCGTTGGCCAGCTCCGTGGTGGCCGTGAGGTGCTCGAGGAGCACGTGTTCGGGGTTTTCCGGATGGGCCTCATCGAGAGCGCGCAGCTGCGTGCGGGTCCACTCCGTGGCCGGATCAGACTCGGCCAGCAGCTCGGTGATGATCTGCCGCGCTTGCCAGCGCACAGTCATTTCCCCCATGTCCCCCGGCAACGCTGCCTGGGCCCCCCAGCCCGTGGGTGTTGAGGTTGTCAATGGAAGGGCGTTCTCGTCCCAAGACATCGGCTATTCCTTTATACGTACTCGTTCCGGCTGAGCCCGGAACCAGGCCATGTGCCATCACCGCCGCGGGTGCGGGCAGTTGGCCGTGGAAGAAGAGTACAACGCAGGGAGCCGGCTTGTCCCTCATTTTTTTGAACCGTGCCGATTCGTTACCGCTTCGCTCCGTGCCGGGGGCCGGCGCCCGGGTTCCCGGCCTGAACCGATAACGCGCGGGGGCCTACTCGATTCCGGCGAACAGTTCGTTCAGCTCGGCCGTCAGCTGCTTGCGGAGCGCCGGGGTACCGATCTCGCGGCCGTCGATGTGATTGACGGGCGCCAGGAGCCGGATGCTGGAAATCAGCCAGACGGCGTCGGCGTCGGCCAGGTCCTGGGGCTTCAGCGGCCCGTAGCCCAGTTCCCAGCCGGCGGCCTTCGCAGCGGCGAACAGGGCGCCCTGGGAGGTGCCGGGGAGGATGCCGCTGTCCAGCTGTGGGGTGATGAGGCGCTTGACTGTCGTTCCGGCGTCGTTCTTCTCAACGTTCGCCAGCAGCACGGTGGATGTTGGGCCCTCCAGCACCCGGCCGTCGGAGGACGTGAAGATGACGTCGTCCGCCCCCTGCTTGTGGGCGTGGCGCAGTGCGGCCATGTTCACGGCGTAGGACAGGGTCTTGGCGCCGAGCAGCAGCCACGGGGCGCGCTCTGCCGCATCGCTGTCGTAGCCGCGGTCAAGGAGGATGACGTCGATCCCGGTTTCGCGCTGGCGCCGGCCCGCCGCTGCCACCGGGGAAACCTGCACCCAGCACGTGGGGGCGGCAGCGCCCTCCACGCCGCGGGTGACGATGAGTTTGACCACGGCCTCGTCCAGTTCCGGGGAGGGGGCGGGGTTGTCCGAGCGGAACGCCGAGACGCCCGTCTCCACAGCCCGCCGCCACTGGTCCTGCCCCGGGATCTCGAGGTCCAGCGCCTCCGCCGAGCGCGCCAGCCGGTCCAGGTGCGCCTGGATCTTCCGGGTGTGGCCGGCGACGGCGAGCATGGACTCGAACACCCCGTCACCGCGGGTGGCGCCCAGGTCAGTGGCCATCAGCTGCGGCTTTTCGGGGTCGGCAAGCCGGCCGTTCTCATAGTCCGGATCCAGGAACACCAGCACTGTGTGGGAGGTACGAGACGTCATGCCTCAAGCTTAGTGCGGCCGGCGCCCGATAGGCTGGCCTCACTGTTCCATGGGGAATGGCTGCGAGGGTAAGAAATAACGGGGGTTTCAACTGTGTTGTGGCCGTTTCCGCTGGCGGAGACACTGCCGGCCTGGCTGATCCTGCTGCTCAGCGGCGTGGACCTGGTCATCAGGGTCCTGGCCGTGGGCATCATCCCGGGAAACCGGCGGCCCACCACGGCCATGGCCTGGCTGCTGGGCATCTTCTTTGTGCCCGCCCTCGGCCTGATCCTGTTCCTGCTGTTTGGCAACTTCAAGCTGTCCCGCCGCCGCACGGAGCAGCAACAGATCGTCAACGAACGGGTCCGTGACAGCGCCCTGCTTTCCCACGTGGCCAGCGAGTACTCCGGTCCCGAATGGGTGACGTCCGCGGCGGAACTCAACCGCCGCCTGGGCTCCATCCCCATGGTGGACGGCAACCAGGTGGAGCTGATTCCCGGCTACCCGGACTCCATCCGCGCCATGGCCGAGGCAGTGCGGAAGGCCAAGCGCTTCGTCAACGCCGAGTTCTACATCATGAGCTCCGACCATGTCACCGACGACCTCCTCACCGCCCTCGAAGAGGCCGCCGACCGCGGTGTCGAGGTCCGCGTGCTCTTCGACCACATCGGGACCCTGCGCATCAAGGGCTACAACAGGCTGCTGAAGCGGCTCAAGGCCAGCCGCATCCAGTGGAAGCGGATGCTGCCCCTGCTGCCCATCCATGGCCAGTGGCGCCGGCCTGACCTGCGCAACCACCGCAAGATCATGGTGATCGACGGAGAAGTCGCCTTCACAGGGTCGCAGAACCTGATCGAGCCCTCCTACAACAACCCCAAGCACCGCAAGGCCGGCCGCGAGTGGATCGAGCTGATGGCCTGCCTGCGCGGGCCGATCGTGCCCACGCTCAACGTCGTCTTTGCCACCGACTGGCTCAGCGAGACAGACGAGTCCCTGGAGGACCAGCTCCAGCTGCCCGCGCAGCCGTCGGCCGGTCCGGTCACCGCCCAGGTAGTTCCCAGCGGCCCCGGCTTCACCACCGAGAACAACCTCCGGCTGTTCAACACGCTGATCTACTCGGCGCAGCACCGGATTTCCGTCTGCAGCCCCTACTTTGTGCCGGACGACTCCCTGCTGTACGCCATCACCACCGCGGCCCAGCGGGGCGTGGACGTGGAACTGTTCGTCTCCGAGAAGGGTGACCAGTTCCTGGTCCACCACGCCCAGCAGTCCTACTACGAGGCCCTGCTGCGGGCCGGCGTCCGGATCTACCTCTACAAGGCGCCGTTCGTGCTGCACGCCAAGCACTTCACCATCGACGACGAAGTGGCGGTCCTCGGCTCCAGCAACATGGACATGCGCTCCTTCTCCCTGAACCTCGAGGTGTCGGTGATGCTGCTCGGCGCCGACATCGTCAACAGCATGCGCGCCGTGGAGGACACCTACCGGGACATCTCCCATGAGCTCCTGCTCGAGGACTGGATGCGCCGGCCCCTGGCCGCAAGGTACGTGGACAACGTCGCCCGCCTGACGGCCACGGTCCAGTAAAACGCGGGCCCAACAAAACGCTGTCGAATCTGGAGTTTTTGTCCATTTGTCGCGACTTCGAGGCCCTCCAACCCGCGGTAGCTGTACAAAAACTCACCCAGGGAAGGCGGACCCGAGGGTGGACAGCACGCCGTAGGCCTTGGTGCGGATCTCCTCGTATTCCTCCTGCGGCACGGAATCGGCCGTGATGGCGCCGCCGACGCCTAGGCTGAGTTTCACTGATTCACCCGGGCCGCGGTCCTGCACCACCAGGGTGCGGATGGCCACCGCCAGGTCCGTGGCCCCGTTCAGCGAGAAGTACCCGATTGCCCCCGAATACACGCCGCGCGGGCCCTCCTCCAGCCGGTCCAGGATGGCCATGGTGCTGATCTTCGGTGCCCCGGTCATGGAGCCGGCCGGGAAACAGGCGGCCACGGCCTCGGCCCGAGGCGACCCGGGCAGGAGGACGGCATCGATGGTGCTCACCATCTGGTGCACCGTGGCGTAGCTTTCGATCTCGCACAGCCGGCTCACGGTCACCGACCCCGGTGCGGCGAAGTGGCTGAGGTCGTTCCGGAGCAGGTCCACGATCATGATGTTTTCCGCCCGGTCCTTGAGGGACGTCGCCAGGTCGTGGCGCAGGGCGGCGTCGGTGTCCGGGTCAGCAGCCCGGCGGCGGGTTCCCTTGATCGGCTCGGCGCGCATGCCGCCGTCGGACGCGATCCGCAGGAAGCGTTCCGGCGAGGTGCTGGCCACGGCGAGCCCGCCGAAGCGCAGGTAGCTCGCGAACGGTGCCGGGTTGCGCCTGCGCAGGGCAAGGTATGCGGCCCACGGATCCAGCGCCGGCACCTCCGCCTCGAGGGTGGTGGTGAGGCAGATCTCGTACGAGTTCCCTTCCGCGATCTGGTGCTGCGATTCCGCGATTTTCCGCTTGTAGCTCGCCTCGGTGTCCCAGCCGGCGAACGCCGGCGCGGGGCCCAGTGCAGCGCCGTCTGCCTCCGGAAGTACGACGGCGCTGCTGCCGCCGGCTTGCGGAGCGCCACCCGCGGCACCAGCCACAGCAGCAGTCACCGCATCGCGGGCCCGGGCAAGCCAAGCTGAAGCATCGGGAGCGTCGAGGGCAAGCAGCCAGACGGTGTTGTCGGTGTGGTCCAGGACGACGGCCCGGCCGGCGAAGATCAGCCCCGCATCCGGTGTGTCCGAGGGGACGTCCTGCCCGCCGGTTTCGCGCTTGAGCTCATAGCCGAGGTAGCCCAGCCAGCCCAGCGTGAAGTCGCACGGGTAGTCCTCGCGGCCCCGCACCGCCTTACGTCCCCACACGGTTTCCAGCCAGCGGAAGAACGGACCGGACACCGTGGCGGTGGCACACCCGGCCGTGATCCGGGTGACGCCGGAACTGTGCAGCACAGACTGGCCGAAAGTGCCGCCGTCGTCCGCCAAAATGCTGAAGCGGCTGCGCTCTGCCGCGTGCCTTTCCAGGGCGGGGGCTGCCGAGCCGGCGAAACGCAGGGAGGAGTCCAGCCAGACAGCGTTCCCGGACGCACCGTAGAGGGCCTGAAAAAGTGCGGCGGGTTCGGGCCGGGCCTGGATGCGTTCGGACAGCAGGCGCAGGCCGCGCCGCGAGGACAGCTCGGGAACCAGCGCTGTGGTGAGCGCCGGGAGGTAGGTGAGGGCCTGCAGTGCGTCCGCCGGGGCGGTGCCGTCCGCACGGTTGAGCACCCGGACGTTCGCATGCTGCGGGATGTCGTCCACGGCCAGGAGTTCCGCTTCCTGGTTGGCCCACTGGTCCCAGAAGGGCTCGTATGTGTCACCGTCGCGTTCCAGCGCGCGTTCGCGGCGCTCGGAGTCGGGGGAATCTGCCCAGATGACGGCATCCAGAAGGGGCCTGGCCGCGGCGGCGGCTGCCCCCACTCCCTCCACAATCACAATCTCGGCGGGCAGCGTGACCCGCGGGTCGCCGTCGTGATGGTTTTCCCAGTCCCAGCTGGTCCAGGTGGCCGCTTGACCGCGGCTTAAGGGAGCCAGCACCGTGCCCACATAGCGGTCGATGCCGGCAGAGAGGCCGTCCCAGCCGGGATAGATGTCCTCCAGATGGAACAGCGAGACTTTGCGGTGGTTCCGCAGCATGGCCGCAAGCTCAATGGCCAACGTGGTTTTACCTGCGCCGGACCGCCCGTCAATGGCGATGATCACAGGTGCGGGGGTCATGAAATAGAGCGTACCTGCTGGCCGTCCTGAACTTGGACGATGTGAAGCGCGCTGCCGCCGACGGGCCGGGTGTGACGCTTGCCCTTGCGGGGCCGGCGGTCATCCGCGTGGAGGCGCTCATCCAACTGGAGCGGGACAGCCGCCGTAGCCGCTTCGTCCTCCCCGGCTGCGATGGCCTCCTGCACATAGCGGACGATGCCCGGAACTGCCGCCTGGACCTGGTCCCACACCGCTTCGAAGTCGGCATGGCCGCCGTACCAGGGGTCCTCGATGCCCTGCTCCAGGGGATCCTGGTCCGCCACGGCGGGATCGAAACTGCGGAGCATCCGGATTCTGGACAACGCCGCCTCGTCCGGGGCGGAGGCCCGGAGCCAGCCGTAGTGGTCCACGTCCAGCGCAAGAATCAGGTGGCGTTCGGCGAACCATTCGGAGCGCCATTCCCGCGCGATGTGCCGGTCCGAGACCAGGTTGTGCGTGGTCAGCTTCCGCGCGGCCCGCGGGTCGATGGGGCGTCCGGCCTCGTATGCGGTGGTGCCCGCTGAGTCAATCACCACCGCGTCCTCGAGCCCGGCTTCCGTGAAGGCAGCCTGGAGCATCAGCTCAGCCATGGGGGATCGGCAGATGTTGCCGGTGCAGACGGCGATGACGCGGTATGGGCTCGTCGTTGAGTTCATGGGGATAGCATGCTGGATGAGCTGCCCGCTTGGCTAGTAAGTGAACTTATTATCAGCAGGCTTCGTAAAGTTGGCGTCACAACATTGCCAAAGCGGCTGTCCGGGTTTAATGGATGAAGGCCAGCAGGACGCCCACCGCGACGAAAAGGACGCCGAAAGTCCGGTTGAGGACCCTTTGCCCGTGGGCGTTGCGCGTAAACCGCTGGAAGGACTTTGCCGCGGCTGCGAAGAAGAACCACATGACCAGGATGTCGATGAGCACCACCGTCGCCGCAAGAACGGCGTACTGGGGCAGCAGCGGGTTGTCCGGCCGGATGAACTGCGGCATGAACGCCAGGAAGAACACGATGGCCTTGGGGTTCAGCAGGTTGACCCACAGTCCCCGGCGGAACATGGACCAGGCGGGCTCATTCCGCAGGGCGGCCACCTTTTCCTGGTCCAGGTCCGGTTTGTGCAGGAACTGCCTGACGCCCAGGTAGACCAGGTAGGCGGCGCCGGCGTAACGGATCGCGTTGAAGGCAACGGGCGATCCGGCAACCAGGACGCCAACACCGAGCGCGACAATGATGATGTGCAGGATCAGGGCGGCCTGCTGGCCGAGGATGCCCCAGATGGAGCGCTTGAACCCGGCGGTCAGCGAGTTGCTCATGGTGTTGATGGCACCTGCGCCCGGAGTGAAGCTGATGAGGGTGCCGGCGCCAGCGAGGGCCAGCCACAGGGAGAATTGCACCCAACAAAGTTTAGTGCGCCTGGGGGGCGCACGCTTTGGGCACTTGCACGACGCCGGAACTCAGGCCCGGGCGATGACCTCGCCGTTCGGAATAAGGAACCAGCCGTCGTCAGTGGAACCCCAGCGGTGCCAGCCGGCCGAGATGCGCGTGAGGTCCGCTTCGTGGGCGAAGCCGTACTCGAGGGCCTGTTCTGCGAACGCGGAATGCAGCACGCGTTCGCCCCACACCCTGGCCTGCCAGCGGCGCTGCTGCCCGGTGGCGTACAGCCAGTTGCTGCTGGTGGGCGCCACGTCCGTGAAGCCGGCGGCCTGGGCCCACGAAACGAGCCGGCGGCCGGCGTCGGGCTCCGCGCCGTTCCGGCGCGCGATCCGCTGGTAGAGCTCCATCCACTCGTCGAGTTCCGGAATGGCGGGGTACCAGCTCATGCCGTGGAAATCGGCATCACGGACGGCGACGATGCCGCCGGGCCTGGCAACGCGCCGCATCTCGCGCAGGGCCTCCACCGGATCGGTCAGGTGCTGCAGGACCTGGTGGGCGTGGACCACGTCGAAGGTGTCGTCCTCGAATTCAAGGTCGTAGATGTTGCCCGCCACGAACTCCACATTCCCAACACCACGGTCGGCTGCCAGCTCGCGGGCGTGGGCGATCACGTCGGGGGAGCGGTCCAGTCCTGTCACATGTCCCGGAGCCACCAGCAGCGCGAAGTCGCACGTGATACTGCCGGGCCCGCATCCGACGTCGAGCACCGAGACGCCCGGCGTGAGGTGCGGGAGGACGAACGCGGCGGAATTCTCCGCCGTCCGTGCGGCGTGTGCCCGGACCACGGACTCGTGGTGGCCGTGGGTGTAGACGTCTTCCGGCTGCTGCGTGCTCATAGGGAAACGCTACTCCTACTCAGCACTTCGGGACTGTAGCCTCCGGGCTGTTGTCGTCCGCCGTTATGGCTCGCTGTTATGGCGCGCCGGAGGCTTCCTGGCTGGCCTCGACCGTGGCGGCGATCATCGCGTCCATGAACCGGGCGGCCGTCTCAAGTTCCTGCTCCGTGAACGCGGCCATGGCCTTGTCCATCCGGCGGGCGAGAGGCAGGAACATGGCGGAGCCGTCGCGGTATGCCTTGTCCGTCATCCGGAGCTGCACCTGGCGCCGGTCCCGCCCCTCGCGCTCGCGGACCAAATGCCCTGAGCCGCACAGCCGGTCTATGAGCGCCGTGGTGGCCGGTGAGCTGAGGTTGAGTTCCTTCCGGAGCGTCCCCGGGGTCACGACATCACCGTTGGCCGCGTGCCTCATAACGGCGGCCAGGGCGTTGAGGTCGGTCCGGTGCATGTCGTTGCGCCCGCCTGCCGAGTCGACGTAGCGGTTGGCTTGAAGGGTGAACTCCTGGAGCAGCCGGATCAGGGGATGCTGGGCTCCCGGACCCATGGGGACCGGGCCTGTGGGGGCCGGACCGCCGGGCTGCCCGGCGGTGGGGCGCTTCTCTGCCATGGCTGCCTCCTCTCTCCTCGCTCCCGCCTACCGGAGTTTACAGCCCGCCCCTTCGTGGCTCGCTGGCGAACAAGGACTATTTATCTCCATAGTAGAGATAGTTTATGATCGAATCACTATTGACAGCGCACCCAAACAGTCGCCGCGCCCAGGAGGTCATTCATATGCACCAGGCAGTCCGTACACCGAACGTTGCGTTCTGGATCCGGTGGCTCATTCCCGTGGTCCTGGTGGTTGGCTGGGTCGCCATTGCAGGAGTTGGCGGGCCCACGTTCGGCAGGCTGGACGAGGTCTCGTCCAACGACCAGGCGTCCTTCCTCCCGACGGGAGCCGAGGCCACGGAGGCCCGTGAGTGGCAGCAAAAATTCCAGGACGCCGGCGAGGTGCCGGCCGTCGTCGTGATTGAAAGCCCCGGCACCCTCACCCCCTCGCAGCTGGGCGCGGCCGCCGGCCTCAAAACCAGGATTGAGGACCTTGGCGTGGGCAGTACGGTGGCGGGGCCGGTTCCCTCGGAGGATCGGAAGGCCGTGCAGTTCATCGTCTCCGTTGCCGCGGCTGAGCCGGCCGAGGCCGTTGAGGAGCTGCGCAGTGCGGTCAGCGCTGGCGCTCCGGACGGCACGCAGACGTATGTCACCGGGCCTGCCGGGCTCGCGGCCGACCTCACCGGGGCCTTTGCCGGCATCGACGGCATCCTGCTGCTCGTGGCGCTGGCTGCGGTCTTTGTCATCCTGCTGGTTGTCTACCGTTCCCTGTTGCTGCCTTTCGCGGTGCTGCTGACATCGGTGTTTGCCCTGTGCGCGGCGATCCTGTTGGTATTCGGGATGGCGAAGGCCGGCTGGATCCAGCTCAACGGCCAGAGCCAGGGCATCCTTTCCATCCTGGTGATCGGTGCCGCCACAGACTACGCGCTGCTCTATGTGGCGCGCTTCCGTGAGGCGCTCCAGCACACGGCCAACCGCACAGCCGCAGCCCTTGCCGCCTGGCGGGCATCCTTCGAGCCGATTCTGGCATCCGGCGCCACCGTGGCCATCGCACTGCTGTGCCTGCTGTTTTCCGACCTCAACTCCAACAAGGCGCTGGGACCCGTAGCGGCCGCCGGAATCGTCTGCTCGCTTTTCGCGGCGCTGACCCTGCTCCCGGCCTTCGCCGCGCTCCTCGGGCGGTCCGCCTTCTGGCCGTTCCGGCCGAAACTGCAGCCGGCCGATGCGCGCGGGCCGGAACTCGTCACCGGGCTGGAAGGCCAGAAGGGGCTGTGGCGTGCAACCGGCACGCTGGTGCGGCGGCGTCCCCGCACCGTGTGGGTGATATCTGTGCTGCTGCTCGTCGCGGCCTCGGCCGGGATCCTGCAGCTGAAGGCCAACGGTGTGCCGCAGGCCGCCGTCATCCTCAGTGCGTCCAATGCCGTCGACGGGCAGGAAGCGCTGGCTCGCCACTTCGACGCCGGCAGCGGCAGCCCGGCGGTCATCGTCTCCAGCCAGGCGAAGGCGGACGGGGTCCTCGAAGCAGTGAAGGCCACGGACGGGGTAGGGGCCGCCTACCTTCTGGCGGAAGGCAGCGTACCGATCACCGGCGCGCCGGGAGCGCCCACCGTTCCGGCCGTGCGCGACGGCAAGGTGCTCATCAACGCCACCCTCGACTCCGCGGCCGATTCCGATGCCGCCGAGAACACTGTGGCTGCCATGCGGAAGAGCGTCGTGCAGACGGATCCCGGGGCCCTGGTCGGCGGCGTGACCGCCACTGCGCTGGACACCAACGCCACCGCCCAGCGGGACCTGGCCACCATCATCCCGGTGGTCCTCGCCGTCATCCTGGTGATCCTCATGCTGCTGCTCCGGTCCGTCCTCGCGCCCGTCCTTCTGGTCGCCTCGGTGGTTCTTTCCTACGCGGCGGCCATGGGCGTTTCCGCCCTGGTGTTCAACCATGTCTTCGGTTTCCCCGGGGCAGACGCCACAGTTCCGCTGTTCGGCTTCGTGTTCCTGGTGGCACTGGGCGTGGACTACAACATCTTCCTCATGAGCCGGGTCCGCGAGGAATCACTGAAGCACGGGACGCGGCCCGGGATCCTGCGCGGCCTTGGAGTGACCGGCGGGGTGATCACCTCGGCCGGAGTGGTTCTGGCGGCCACGTTTGCGGCCCTGGGCGTCATTCCCATCATGTTCCTGGTGCAGCTGGCCTTCATCGTGGCCTTCGGCGTGCTGCTGGATACCGTTCTGGTGCGCTCGCTCCTGGTTCCGGCCCTGGCCTACGACCTGGGCCGGCGCATCTGGTGGCCGGGCAAGCTGGCCCGGCACGATGGGCAGGCAGAGCCCGGCAGGGCCCCTGTTGCTGTCCGCGCCGGCTGAGTAGACTGCGACTGCGCCGGGACCAGGCGCGCCAGTCCTTTCGAAGGAGTGATCAATCGATGACCGAAAACAGTGAGTCCGGCACTCAGGGCAAGGCCCACACGAGCTCCAGGAATCCGGCGCTCGAGGGTGAGGGCGGCCAGTACGTAGAGGGCGATTACGGCGATGCCGGCGCAGCCGGGGGTGAGTCCGCCGCCGAGCCGGAAGGCGAATACGCGGCTGGGGACTATGGTGACGCGGGAACGGTTGAGTCTGCCGCGCAGGTGGACGAGGGCGAGTATCCGGAAGGCGACTACGGCCGGGCCGGAACCGTTGGCCAGGAGCTTCCCGGGGATGAAGAAGGCGAGTACCCCGAGGGCGACTATGGTGCCGCCGGAACCGCCCCCAAAGGCGGCGCCGCCGAAGACCTGAAGGATGAGCTGATCGACGGCCAGGTCAATGCGCCCCGGAATGACGACGGCGGCCGCTCCTCAGGCGGGTAAGGCGGCAGTTCACGCTGGGCGAAACCCGGCTCCCGCCGTCGGGCAAGCCCCTGGTTTTTCGCGGATTTTCCGCGGAAAAGCGGGGGCTTCTCTGTGCCCGTCAGCCGCTTGGACACAAAGTTGAGCGCACTTGACTCAACTTCAGATTGACTTAAATTCCGGGCTGAGTAAAGTTGAGTTCAGATCGCTCAAGGAGTGGGCGAACCCCAAGTTTCCAAGGAAAGAAGGAAGCAACACATGTCACGTGCAGTAGGTATCGACCTCGGAACCACCAACTCCGTTGTCTCCGTTCTTGAAGGTGGCGAGCCCACCGTTATTGCCAACGCCGAGGGCGGCCGCACCACGCCGTCAGTCGTTGCGTTCTCCAAGTCCGGTGAGGTCCTGGTCGGCGAAATCGCCAAGCGCCAGGCCGTCAACAACATCGAGCGCACCATCGCCTCCGTCAAGCGCCACATGGGCACGGACTGGAAGGTCGACATCGATGGCAAGAAGTACACCGCCCAGGAAATCTCCGCCCGCGTCCTGATGAAGCTGAAGAACGACGCCGAGTCCTACCTCGGCGAAAAGGTCACCGACGCTGTGATCACCGTTCCGGCCTACTTCAACGACGCCGAGCGCCAGGCCACCAAGGAAGCCGGCGAAATCGCCGGCCTGAACGTCCTGCGCATCGTCAACGAGCCCACCGCAGCCGCCCTGGCCTACGGCCTGGACAAGGGCAAGGAAGACGAGCTCATCCTGGTCTTCGACCTCGGTGGCGGCACGTTCGACGTCTCCCTGCTGGAAGTCGGCAAGGACGAGGACGACTTCTCCACCATCCAGGTCCGCGCCACCGCCGGTGACAACCGCCTCGGCGGCGACGACTGGGACAACCGCGTCGTCGAGTACCTGCTCAACCAGCTCAAGGTCAAGGGCATCGACCTGTCCAAGGACAAGATCGCCCTGCAGCGCCTCCGCGAAGCCGCCGAGCAGGCCAAGAAGGAACTCTCCTCCTCCACCAGCACCAACGTCTCGCTCCAGTACCTCTCCGTCACCCCTGACGGCCCGGTCCACCTGGACGAGCAGCTGACCCGCGCCAAGTTCCAGGACCTGACCAAGGACCTGCTCGAGCGCACCAAGAAGCCGTTCCACGACGTCATCAAGGAAGCCGGCATCAAGCTGTCCGACATCGACCACATCGTGCTCGTCGGTGGCTCCACCCGCATGCCCGCCGTCTCCGACCTCGTGAAGGAACTGGCCGGCGGCAAGGAGCCCAACAAGGGCGTCAACCCGGACGAGGTTGTTGCTGTTGGTGCTGCCCTGCAGGCCGGCGTGCTGAAGGGTGAGCGCAAGGACGTTCTCCTGATCGACGTCACCCCGCTGTCCCTCGGCATCGAAACCAAGGGCGGTGTCATGACGCACCTGATCGAGCGCAACACGGCCATCCCCACCAAGCGGTCCGAGACCTTCACCACGGCAGACGACAACCAGCCGTCCGTGGCCATCCAGGTCTTCCAGGGCGAGCGTGAGTTCACCCGCGACAACAAGCCGCTGGGCACGTTCGAACTGACCGGCATCGCCCCGGCTCCCCGCGGCGTCCCGCAGGTCGAGGTCACCTTCGACATCGACGCCAACGGCATCGTGCACGTCTCCGCGAAGGACAAGGGCACCGGCAAGGAACAGTCCATGACCATCACCGGCGGCACCGCGCTCTCCAAGGAAGACATCGACCGCATGGTCAAGGACGCCGAGGAGCACGCAGCCGAGGACAAGGCACGCCGCGAGGCCACCGACACCCGGAACACCGCCGAGCAGCTCGCCTACTCCGTGGACAAGCTGATCGCCGACAACGCCGACAAGCTGCCGGAAGAGGTCAAGACCGAGGTCCAGGCCGACGTCGACGAGCTCAAGAAGGCCCTCGAAGGCACCGATGACGCCGCCGTGAAGTCCGCGTTTGAGAAGCTGCAGGCTTCCCAGACCAAGCTCGGCGAGGCCATCTACTCCCAGGCCGGTTCCCCGGACGGTGCCACCGGCGCTGCAGGTGCCGAAGGTGCCCAGGCCGGCGGAAGCAAGGCTGACGAGGATATCGTCGACGCCGAGATCGTTGACGAAGAAGAGAAGAAGTAACCATGCCGCACCACGGTAACGAAGAAGAGCACAACTCTTCCCGCGACCAGAGCAGCAAACGCGACGAACCGGTCATCCGGGACCACCGCAAGGTGGACCCGGTGACCGGGGAAGCCCGCCACCAGCAGGGTGAGCAGGCAGCCTCCGCCGCTGCAGCGGATTCCGACGGCGACGCCCTCGCCCAGGCTGAGGAAATCCTCAACCAGGTCGAGGTGCCCGCAGAGGAATCCGTGGCACAGGGCACCGAGGCCGCGGCGGCGGCGGAGCTGAAGAACGACCTGCTCCGCCTGCAGGCCGAATACGTCAACTACCGCAAGCGCGTCGAACGCGACCGTGCCGTGGCAGGGGAGATGGCCGTCATCGGCGTCCTGAACTCCCTCCTGCCGGTGCTGGACGACGTCGACGCCGCCCGCCAGCACGGTGACCTCGCGGACGGCCCGTTCGCCGCGATCGCCACCAAGCTGGAGAACGCGCTGAAGACGTACGGCCTGACCCGCATCGATGAGACCGGCGTGGAGTTCGATCCGACCATCCACGAGGCCCTCATCCAGCAGCCCGGCGAGGACATCGAGGTTGACACGGTCAGCCAGGTGCTCCGCTCCGGCTACAAGTCCGGCGAAAGGGTCCTCCGCGCGGCACAGGTAATCGTCGCGGTGCCTGCGTAGCATTACCCCATCGAGATGGCAGTTCGCGGCAGTGGTTCGAAGGAACATTGCCGTGGACTGCCATCTCGGCTCAGAGATTTGAAAGGAAACGCCATTGGCTAGCCAGGACTGGGTGGACAAGGACTTTTATAAGATCCTTGGTCTTGCCAAGGACGCTTCCGACGCTGACATTAAGAAGGCTTACCGGAAGCTTGCGCGGCAGTACCACCCTGATACGAACTCCGGGGACTCTGCTGCGGAGAAGAAGTTCAAGGACATTTCCGAGGCTTACTCCGTGCTGTCCGATCCCGACGAGCGGCAGCAGTATGACGCCATCCGTGCCATGGGCGGCGGCGCACGCTTTGCCCCGCACGGCGCGGGAAGCACGGCGAACGGCGGCTTCGAAGACCTCTTCGGCGGCCTGTTCACCGGTGGCGGCGGACGGCACTCCGGCGGGTTCAGCACCGCCGGCGGTGTTCCGCCCGAGTTTGCAGACCTGTTCGGCGGCGGCTTCGGCGGCGGCCCGGCCGGGTACCAGCGCGCGCCCCAGAAGGGCGCTGACCGGACGGCCAGCACCAGCATCTCCTTCGCCGGATCCATCCGCGGCACCACGATTGGCCTGCGCGAACCTGACGGTGAGGTCATCGACGTCCGGGTGCCCGCGGGCATCAAGGACGGCCAGAAGGTGCGCGTCCGCGGCAAGGGCCAGTACGGCCCGGCGGGCAACGGCGACCTCCTGGTCACCGTCAACGTCAAGCCCCATGACTTTTACACGCGCGACGGCGACAACCTCCGGATCCACGTGCCCGTCAGCTTCCCGGAGGCTGCTTTGGGCGCCGACATCGAGGTTCCCACGATCGACGGCGAACATGTCCGCGTCCGCGTTCCCGCCGGCACCCCGTCGGGGCGCACCCTCCGCGTAAAAGGCCGCGGCGTGAAGACGTCGAAGGGCACCGGGGACCTGCTGGTGACCATCGACGTCGCCGTTCCGCAGAACCTGAGCAAGGAAGCCGAGGAGGCCGTGAAAGCATTCGCAGCCGCCACCGCCGGCGCAGACGTCCGCCAGGGCCTGGCAGCCAAGGCCCGGCTGTAGCGACGGGTGCCGGCCGTGGACATCAATTTCGATCAGCCGATCTTCGTCATCTCGGTGGCCGCCGAGCTCGCCGACATGCACCCGCAGACCCTCCGCCAGTACGACCGGCTGGGCATCGTCTCGCCCAGCCGGGCACCGGGCAAGTCCCGCCGGTACTCCCAGCGGGACGTCAACCGGCTCCGCGAGGTACAGCGGCTGTCCCATGAGGGCGTTTCGCTCGAGGGAATCAAGCGCATCCTTGAACTGGAAAACCAGGTGGCCGCACTGCAGCACCGGGTGAGTGAACTGACCGAGGAGCTGTCCCGCCGTCGTGAGCCTTTGGAATCCCGGATCTTCGCCGCCGGCACCGCCGGCGATGTGGTGAGCCTGGCGCGCGGCCAGCGGCCGCGCGCCCGTTCGCAGGCCGTTGTGGTGTGGCGTCCCCGGGGCGAGGTCTAGTCATTCCTTACTAGCCCCCGCCCATTGCCAGAAGCAGGCGCTGTGCCAAAAATAGGGTGCAGGCCGGAACGGGGTCACCAGCCGCAATGCCGCGGTCCCGGCTCCCTGGCGGAAGGGACGCAGTGTCATGACCTATATCAAGGACTTTGACCAGCTGGGACGCGGCGATCTGGACGAGGCAGGCGGCAAGGGAGCCAACCTCGGCGAGCTGGCCAGGGCCGGTTTCCCGGTCCCGCCGGGCTTCGTCCTTACCACTGCCGCCTACCAGGACTTCGTCAACGCCAACGGCATCGCCGGCCGCATCCTGGAACTGGCGGCCCTGCCGGCGGACGCTTCCAATGACGACTATGAGGCCGCCGCGGGACACATCCGGGACCTTTTCGCCGAGGGCATGCTGCCCGAGGAGATCGGAAGCGAACTCCGCGCAGCCTACCTGCAGTTGGGCCAACACATGGCCGCCACAGGAGAAGACTCCGGCGCAGATGCCGGCGGTGAGCCACGGGTGGCAGTGCGTTCCTCGGCCACCGCGGAGGACCTCGCCTCCGCCAGCTTCGCCGGCCAGCAGGACACATACCTGAACGTCACCGGGCCGGACGCCGTGGCCGCCGCGGTCATCGACTGCTGGGCGTCCCTGTGGAATGCCCGCGCCATGGCCTACCGCTCACGGAACCGCATCGATCCCTCCCACTTGAGGCTCGCCGTCGTGATCCAGGAGATGGTCGACGCCGATGCTGCCGGCGTGCTGTTCACCGCAGATCCCGCTACAGGCCGCCGTGACCAGGCGATGATCAGCGCCGCCTGGGGGCTGGGCGAATCAGTGGTCAGCGGCGCCGTCACCACCGACGACATTGTGGTGGATTCGGCCACGGGCAAGGTGGCCCAGCGCCGGACGGCGGACAAGGACGTGATGACCGTCTTCACCCGGTCCGGCACCACTGAGCAGCCCGTGCCCGACGAGAAGCGCCGGCAGGCCGTGCTCGACGACGATGCGGCAGCCGCGCTGGGCCGCCACGGAACCGCGATCGCAAACCACTTCGGGGTGCCCCAGGACATCGAGTGGGCGCAGGCTTCCGGTGAATTTTTCATCCTCCAGGCACGCCCCATCACCGCCCTGCCCGAGCCATCCGCCGCGGCCCCCCGGGAGTGGCCGCTGCCCTATCCGAACGGGATGTACTTCCGCGCCAGCATCGTTGAGCAGCTGCCGGACCCGCTTTCACCCCTGTTCGCGGACATGATCGACGGCGCCGTGGTGCGGTCCCTGAATGCTTTGCTGGGCGAGGCATTCGGCAAGAACGTGGTCCGGCCCGGTGACGTTTCCCTGCCCACCGTCAACGGCTACGCGTACTACTACTACAGCAACTCCGGAATGCGGCGGGTCATGGGCCAGTCCCTGACGGCCATGCGCGCACTCGCCCGGGGCAAGGCCCATATGGGAATCGAGGGCTGGCGCGACCACTCGCACCCGAAGTACCGCGGAATCGTGAAGTCCTGGGCGGCCAAACCGCCGTCGGACCGTCCGGCCCCCGAGCTGTTGGAGGGCATCTGTGCGCTGCTGGATGCGGGCGCCGCGTATTACACAGCCGTGCAGTCCATCATCCCCATCGCCGCCACCAGCGAGATCATGCTCCGGAGCTACTACGACAAGCTGGTCCGGCGGCCCGGTGACCCGTCAGCGGAGGTCTTCCTCCTCGGCTACGACAGCGAGCCCATCCGCGCCGAGAAATCCCTGTACGACCTCGCGGTCTGGACCCGTGAGCGGCCGCAGCTTGCAGCCGCCGTCACGGAAGGAACAGGGGCCGGCATCGCCGAAGCCCTCCGCGCCGGCACGCCTCCCCCAGGCAACGGAGCCGCAGCTGTGGAGCCGGAGCAGTGGGCGGAGTGGCGTTCCCGCCTCCAGCGGCACCTGGACCGTTACGGTCACGCCGTCTACAACCTTGACTTCGTCAACCCCGTGCCGGCCGACGATCCGTCCGCGCTGCTGGAGACCCTGAAGTACTTTGTGCGGGGCGAGGGCAAGGATCCGCACCAGCGCCAGCAGCTGTCCGCCGACCGGCGGGAGGACCACGCCCGGCTGGTCAGCGAGAGGCTGGGTCCCCGCCGTCGCGCCGTTTTCCGCAAGCTCCTGCGGTGGGCGCAGCAAGCGGCGCCGGTCCGGGAGGACGCGCTGGCAGACGTCGGACTGGCCTGGCCGCTGATGCGCCGGATGCTGCTGGAACTGGGGGAGCGGCTCACCGCCTCGGGCGTCATCGCCGTCCCGGCCGACATCTTCTGGCTCCGCCTGGACGAGCTCCGCAACGCCATCGACTTTGGCCTGGCCGCGCCGGGAACAGCGATCACGGGCACTGACCGCCCGGCGCGGGCAGATGCCGTTGAGCAGCGCAAAATGCTGTGGCGGGGCCAGCGGAAGGCAGCTGCCCCGCAGTTGCTGCCGCAGAGCCGGTGGATGGAACGGGCATTCGGCAGCATGATGCCGGCGCGCACGCTGCAGCAGGCCGGGGACGTCATTACCGGCGTCGGCGCGAGCTCCGGGCAGGTGAGTGCGCCTGCCCGGCTGCTG
Source organism: Arthrobacter sp. NPDC057388 (assembly GCF_042668165.1). Lineage (NCBI taxonomy): Bacteria > Bacillati > Actinomycetota > Actinomycetes > Micrococcales > Micrococcaceae > Arthrobacter > Arthrobacter sp. NPDC057388. The sequence continues at coordinate 103,433 of NZ_JBHVBL010000004.1, read as the reverse complement.
CACGGCCCCGACGACTTCGGCAGTATGAGGCCCGGCGAGGTGCTGGTGGCGCGCATGACCACGCCGGCGTGGACGCCGCTGTTTGCGATGGCGTCGGGCGTCGTCACGGACGTTGGCGGCCCGCTGAGCCACAGCTCGATCGTCGCCCGGGAGTACGGCATTCCCGCCGTTCTGGGCACTGGCGTTGCCACCCAGCGGGTATCCAGCGGACAGAAGATCAAGGTCGACGGCGATGCCGGCACCGTTACCCTCGACGGTTCCGGTGTCACGGAGGGTGGCCGGGCAATCGACGGCAACAGCTGACGCGGCGTGGCCGTTGGGCCGTTCCACCGTGGTGCGTTTCCAGGCTCCGCTTTCAGCTCCGACCGGTTTTCCACACGGGTCCGGTTTCCACATGGGCCCGGTTTTACACATAGACCAGGTGCAGCGTCGTTTTTCTTACGGGCCGGTGGCATGCTCGATGCATGAACAGTGGTGTGGCTGTTGCGGAGGTGTTGGAGGCTATTGCTGCCTCTGCCTTGGCGATGGCTGCCGAGGTCCGCGGGGCCGCTGACGTCGGTTTGGAGTCGGTGCCGGATCCCGTTGATCCTTTGGGGGAGCAGGCGACTGTGTGCCTGGACGGTTTGACCGGGGTGGCGGGGATGGAGGCCCGGCTTGCGGCTGTGAAGGTGGATCTCGTTGCCGGGTACGTCACGGCGGACGCGGCCATGGCGGTCCCGGGCAATAGCCCGCAGGATGCGGCCATTCGGCAGATGGCGGTGAGGGCGGAGGTGGCTGGTGCGCTGACCATCAGCGAAGGCGCTGCCGAGCGGTTGCTGGTGGAAGCGGGCCTGCTGACCACGGAACTGCCGGTGACTCTTGCCGCGTTGCAGGCGGGAAGCATTTCGTGGCAGCATGCCCGGATCATGTGTGATGAGACCGACGGGCTGTCACCGGGAGCGGCCGCGGCGTTTGAGGCCCACTTTCTGGACCCGGACGCTCCCGGCGCGGCGCGGGGCTGCTTTGCGGGGGAGTTGGCACCGGCGAGGTTCCGGGCCAAGGCCCGGTACTGGCGGGAACGGCACCACCAGGACAGCATCGAAGCCCGGCACCAGCACAGCGTGAAGGACCGGCGGCTGGAGTACACCCCGGACCGGGACGGCATGGCCTGGCTCTCGGCCTACCTCCCAGCGGACCAGGCCGCCGGGATCTGGAACCGGACCACCGCCGGGGCGCGTGCCCTCCAAGGCCCCACCGAAACCCGCACGCTCACCCAGCTCCGGGCCGATGTCTTTTCCACCTGGCTGCTCAGACCACGCCACGGAGAACAGGGGGCCCACGGATCAGACGGAATTGGCGTAGCAGAGGGAAGAGCCGCAATAGACGGTGCGCCGGCAGGCTCCGGACACGCAAGCTCCCGGCCGGCGGGATCCCTGCCCCCGGGCAGTGTCCCGGCAGGTGACGCCACAACCGGCTCCGCCCTCACTGGTGATGTGCTGACCGGTGATGTCCTCGCTGGTGGTGTGCTGACCGGTGAGGTGCCGTCCCCGGCAGCGCAGGTGCTGGTCACAGTTCCGGTGTTCGCGCTGCTCGGCATGACGGACGAGCCCGCCACCCTGGATGGGTACGGGCCGATCCCGGCCTCGATGGCCCGCCGGCTCGTCGCCGACGGCGCCACGTCGTTCCTCCGCGTCCTGACCGACCCGCGGGACGGGGCACCGCTGGAGATCGGACGCACCAGCTACCGGCTCACCAAACCCATGCGCCACTGGCTCCGCCTCCGCGACGCCAAGTGCTCGTTCCCCGGCTGCAGCAACCATTCCCTGGACAACGATGCCGACCACATTCTTGCCTGGGCAGCCGGCGGCGGCACCGGCGTGGCCAACCTCGGCCAGCCCTGCCCCAAGCACCACCGGCTCAAACACGCCACCGCGTGGAGACCGGTCGGCGCCACCAAGGACACGCCACCCGGCTGGATCTCACCGGCCGGGCGTCACTACCCGGCCGAACACCAGGACTGGGAACCACCCACCTGGCCAGATGGTTTTGGGCCCGGGAACTTTGACCCGGGCAACTTTGGACCCGGGAACTCTGACCCCGTCAACTTTGGGCTAGCCCACTTTGAGCCGGAGAATTTTGACCCGAACAACTTTGAGCCGGGCAACTTCGGGCCTGATGGTGTCGAGCCGGATATAGCCGACAACCTTGGTCCGCCCCTGCCTCCCGAGCCTGCCTGTGAATGGCCTGACTGGCCTCCGCCCGCCGCAGCGTAGGGGCGTGTCGCGGACTCTGCTGGCTGCTTATCAGCGCTTTTCGGCAAGGCCCTGCCACGCCAGCATCTTCCCGGCGCCGGCTCTTTACCGAGCGAGCCTTCTACCGCGCCAGCCTTTCGACTGTTGCAGTTTTCTAGGGCGTCAGCGTCCGGATCGCGGAGCCGTCCAGCCAAGCCTTCACGTCCTCGAGCGCGCCGCCGAAGAACGCCCGGTAACTGGCGTCGGTGACGTATCCCAGGTGCGGGGTCAGCAGGGTACGGGGAACTTCAAGGAGGGGGTGGCCAGACGGCAGGGGCTCCTGGTCGAACACGTCGAGCGCCGCCCCTCGGATCCACCCCTCCTGCAGCGCGGTGACCAGCGCCCCCTGGTCCACCAGCGGACCGCGGGCCGTATTCACCAGCACGCCGTCGGGACCGAGGAGGCGCAGTTCGCGTTCCCCGACTGTGCCCTCTGAACGCGCCGACAACCGCAAATGGAGGGACACGACGTCGGACTCCCGGAACAGCTCATCCTTGGTGACCTTGCGGACACCCGCCGCGGCGGCGGCCTCTTCGGTCAGGTTCTGACTCCAGGCCAGCACGTCCATCCCGAAGGCACGACCGTAGCCCGCAATGCGCGTCCCGATCTTCCCCAGTCCCACAATGCCGAGGGTCTTGCCGGACAATTCGAAGCCGACGCCGGTCTGCCACCGCCCGCCGCGCAGTGCGGCTTCCTCCTGTGTCAGGTTCCGGGCGAAGGCCAGCAGCAGCGCCCACGTCAGTTCGGGCGCGGCGGCGGGGGAGCCGCCCGTTCCGCAGACGGTGATCCCCAGACGTGCTGCCGCTTCCACGTCGATCGAGGCATTGGCGGCGCCCGTGGTGACGAGTAGTTTCAGCCTGGGAAGCTTTTCGAGGATCCGGCCGGGAAACGGTGTCCGCTCCCGCATGGCAATAACGATGTCAAAGTCCTGCAGCGCTGCCACAACATCTGCCTCGGCGGCGATGTGCTGACTGATTGCCGTGACGGTGACGCCGCGCTCCTCCAGGGAGCTCCAATCGGCGTACCTGTGGGCCACACGCTGGTAATCGTCGAGAATCGCGAGCTGGTGCATGCTGTCCTTCTGCGGTGAAATGAGACTGTGCTTAAGCCAAGGAGGCAGGGACCCGCCAGAGCGGGCCCCTGCCTCCTGAGGCTAGTCGAGTAGTGCGGCCGGATGCGGTTGCCGGGCCGCGGGTTGCCGCGCCGCGGGCTGCCGGGCCATAGATACCCGGCCCGTAAACCAGCCGGGTGAACTCAGCCCGCCTTGACGGCCAGCACTGGGCAGGACGCCTCCAGCAGAATCTGCTGGGCCGTGCTCCCCATGATCAGCTTGCCCACGGGGGTCCGCTTCCGGAGGCCGATCACGATGAGGTCGGCGCGGTACTTCTCCGCGGCCTCCAGAACTTCGTTGGCCGCATCGTTGCCGCGGACCGGCTGCAGCACCAGATGCTCAATCCCTTCCTTTTCCAGGCGTTCAGTCACCTCGTTGATGTCCGCCGCCTGGGCGTACCGTTTGTCCACGATGGCGTCACCGCGCGAGGAGTTGATGATGACCAGCCGGCTTTGGCTCTTGTGCGCCTCCGTGATGGCACGGTCCAGGGCGGCGGTCCCTTCAGCGGTGGGGACGTAGCCGACGATGATGCTCACGGGTTCTCCTGTCGGTGGTTGGCGTGGTTGCCGTCGTTTGCATGGGCGGCACCCGCTCCGCGGCGGCCGGCAGCAGCAGGAGCCTCAACTGTGGGGGAAAGATAGGATCCGGCTCCGGGTTCCTCAACCGGCGGCGCGGCAGCAGGTCCCGCAGCCGGTCCGTCAACCGCGGGCCCGCCGGCCGTGGCCAGTGCGGCTGGCCGCGGCCGCAGCCGGCGCCAGAGCTTCATCAGAAGCGGCCAGAGGAGGACCAGGGCAACAATGATGTAAACCACGACGGCGATCGGTTCGCTCCAAAGGCCGGACACGTCACCGGCGCTCAGCTGCAGAGTCTGGCGCAGCTGCTTCTCCAGGCGCGGTCCAAGGATCACGCCGAGGATGAGCGGCAGGACGGGCAGCCCGTACCGGCGCATCATGAAGCCGAGCGCGCCCAGGACCAGCAGGATCGCCAGGTCGAAGGCCTGCAGATTGACCGAGTAGGCGCCCAGTGTGGCGAAGAAGAGGATGCCGGCGTACAGGTAGGGCCGGGGCAGGCGGAGCAGCTTTGCCCAGACGGGTGCCAGGGGCAGGTTGACCAGCAGCAGCAGGAAGTTGCCGATAAACAGGCTGGCGATTAGGGCCCACACTAGGGGGCCTTCGTTTTCGAACAGCAGCGGACCCGGCTGGATGCCGAACTGCACGAACGCAGCGAGCATGACGGCCGCCGTCGCGTTGGTGGGCAAACCCAGAGCCAGCATGGGGGTCAGCGTTCCCGCCGCGGCGGCGTTGTTCGCAGCCTCCGGGCCGGCGACGCCTTCGATGGCGCCCTTGCCGAACTCCTCCGGGTGCTTGGTCAGCCGCTTCTCCGTGACGTAGGAGAGGAACGTGGGGATCTCGGCGCCACCGGCCGGCAGTGCCCCAAAGGGGAAGCCGAACGCGGTACCGCGCAGCCACGGCTTCCAGGACCGCTTCCAGTCCTTTTTGCCCATCCAAGGCGTGCCCACCGGAATGATCTGCAGCGGTGTGCGGCGCAGGTGCGCCGCCACCCAGAGGGCTTCACCGACGGCGAAGATCGCCACCGCGACCACCACGACGTCGAGCCCGTCGGCCAGCAGCGGCAGGCCGAAGGTGAGGCGGGCCTGGCCGGAAACGATGTCCAGGCCTACGAGGCCGATCGCCAGACCGAGCCCGAGGGAGGCGAAACCGCGCAGCCGGGACGAACCCAGGACGGCGGTGACTGCCAGGAGGGCCAGGACCATGATGGCGAAGTAACTGGGCGAACCCAGGCTCACGGCGAACTTGACCACGATCGGTGCGAAGACCACCAGGAGGGTGGTGCCGATGGTGCCGGCGATGAACGATCCGATGGCCGCCGTCGCCAGCGCCTGGGCCGCTTTTCCGGCCTTGGCCATCATGTTGCCCTCGATCGCGGTGATCACCGAGGAGGATTCGCCGGGGGTGTTGAGCAGAATCGAGGTCGTCGAGCCGCCGTACATGCCGCCGTAGTAGATGCCGGCAAACATGATGAAGGCACTGGTCGGTTCAAGGACGGACGTCACCGGAAGCAGCAGGGCCACGGTCATGGCCGGGCCGATGCCGGGCAGGACGCCGACGGCGGTGCCCAGGAGGACGCCGATGAAGGCGTACAGGAGGTTCATGGGGGTCAGCGCCGTCGCGAACCCGTCCATGAGCGAGGACAGGATGTCCATCTAGAGAATCCCTTCAAGGAGCCCGGCCGGAAGAGCGATGCCAAGGCCGAGGTAGAAGCCGTAGAAGGTCAGCAGGGCGAGCGCCAGCGAGATCAGTCCGTCGCGGACATAGTGGCGGCTTCCCAGGGCCCAGACGCTGCCCCAGAAGAGCACCGTTCCGGAGATGACCCAGCCTGCCCAGTCAATGAGCAGGATGTTGGCGATGAAGGCGCCGGCCAGGGGGAGGACGGTCTTCCAGTCCGCCGGGTGGGTCAGGTCGACGTCTTCGCCGCCCTCGGCCTCGCCGCGGCCGCCGCGCAGGACATTCACTGCCAGCATCACTGCGCAGACCAGCAGGAGCCCGCCCACCACGATGGGCAGAGCCTTGGGTCCCACCGGGTCTGACTGGGAGTAGGGCACAACCAGGCGCAGCGCGTCGGCGAGGACCACGGCGCCGGCCACCCCGAGCAGGGCTGCAACGCCCAGCTCGGAGCGGCCTTTGAGGCGGGAGGCCAAGGAGGTCACGCCAGTCCGAGCTTCGTCAGGACATCGGCAACGCGCTTGTCCTGGTCGGCGAGGAAGGACTTGAACTCGTCACCCGTGATGAAGGCGTCGGTCCAGCCGCGCGTCTTGAGGGTTTCCTTCCAGGATGCCGACTCGTGCATCTTCTGCAGGGTGGCGATCAGGGCGTCGCGGTCGGCGTCGCTGACGCCGGGAGGGGCCACGATGCCGCGCCAGTTGGTGAAGACCAGATCGATGTTGGATTCCTTGAGGGTGGGGGCGTCCACTCCCTCAAGCCTTTTTTCACCGCTGGTCGCCAGCACGCGGATGTCACCGGACTTGATCTGCTGGATGTATTCGCCGGCTCCGGAAGCCGCGAAGCCGAGCTTGTTGCCGATGATGGCCGGGAGCAGGTCGCCGCCGCCGTCGTAGGAAACGAAGTTGACCTTCTTGGCGTCGATGCCCACGGCACCTGCGAGCTGCATCGGCAGGAGATGGTCCGGGCCGCCGGCCGAGGAGCCGCCGCCGACGCTGACCTTGGAGGGGTCCTTCTTCCAGGCAGTTACCAGATCGTCAATGGTTTTGTAGGGGGAGTCCTTGGAGACCATGATGGCGCCGGGCTCTTCAATGAGCTTGGCCAGCGGGGTGGTGTCGGTCAGCTTGGACTCGGACTTGTTGGTGTAGCTCGCGCCCACCACGCCAAGGCCCATGAGCATGGTCAGGTCGCCATTCCCCTTTTCGTTGACGATCCGGGCCAGGCCGACGGTGCCGCCGGCTCCGGCGAGGTTGAAGACCTCGGGGTTGGTGGCGAGCTTCTCGTCTTCGAGAACCTTTGCCGCGGCGCGGGCCGTGGTGTCGTACCCGCCGCCTGCGGTGTTCGGCACCATGATGCGAAGCCCTGCCAGCGGGGCGCTGCTTGCGCCGCTGGTGGCGGGGCCGGAGTTGGTCTTGCCGGTTGCTCCGCAGCCTGACGCCATCAGGGCGATGCCTGCGGCTACTGCGGCCACGCGCAGTGCGCTCATTCCGCGCATGTTGTTCCTCTTCTCGGTTGGTCCGTTGTGATCCGTGTGATCGGGGTGTGTTTCCGATGCTAGGGCCGGACGTGAGGCAGCTCACGCTTGTGTAACCAGAGAAAGTTAAGTTCATTGCGTTCACGTTTCCGCCGTCGCACCGGGCAGCACACGGCGGGATTGCCCGGTAGCGTGTCAGGTATAGTTCACCCCACCCCCCGGAGCTACCAGAAAACCGGATCCACAGGAAGAAACAGCAGCGCATGACTCGACGGCGAGGAATGTCCCTTGCGGGGCAGTATCTTCGGCTGCAGCTCCTGATCGTGCTGGCCGTGCTGGTGGCCGTGGTGGCGATCTCGCTCGCACAGTCCGCGGCGGCTTTTGAGAGGATCGAAGGCCGGCAGGCCCTTTCAGCGGCCGAGACGCTGGCAGCCAATCCCGCGGTCCGCAGCCTGCTGCCTGACGCCCAGCCGCAGGGCAACTCCGTGCTCCCTTCGGTGTCCGAAGCGGTGCGCACGATTTCGGGCTCCTCCCAGGTGGCGCTCGCCCGCTCCGACCGGATTGTGGTGACGTCCTCGGACCCGTCCCAAAACGGCCGAGAGCTGGAACTCGGCGACAGCGCGGTGATGTCCGGGCGGGCCTGGACAGGGGTCGTCGGAACCGGTGCGGGCGAGGCCGTGGCGGCCCACGTTCCGGTCCTGGACAACGCCGGAAAAATGGTGGGGATCGCCGTCGTCGGCAGGAACTACCCCTCGGTTTTGGAACGGCTCGGTGACGCGGTCCCGAACCTGCTGACGTATCTGGGCGTCGCGAGCGTCCTGGGCGTGGCGGGTTCCCTGCTGCTGGCGCGGCGCGTCAAGCGGCAGACCCTGGGCATGGAACCGGACGAGATCACCGGCCTGGTGGAAAACCGGGAGGCGATGCTGCACGGGCTCAAGGAGGGCGTGGTGGCGCTGGACCCGCAGCAGCGGATCACGGTGGTCAACGACAGCGCGCGGAGCCTGCTCGGCCTGCCGCACGACTGCGTGGGAAAGGATCTGGGGAGCCTTGCCGTTCCGCCGGTGCTGCGCGAGGTTCTTACCGGGGACCAGCCGGGCCCCGACCGCCTCGTCCTGGTGGGGGAGAAGCTGCTGGTCCTGAACCGGATGCCGATGCGTTCGCACGGCCGGGTGATCGGCTCGGTCACCACCCTGCGGGACCGGACGGAGCTGGCTTCCCTGGAGCGTGAGCTGGGCACGACGCGGACGGCCACCGACACCCTCCGGGCGCAGGCCCACGAGTTTGCCAACCAGCTGCACACGATCTCGGGCCTGATCCAGATCGGGGAGTATGACGCCGTCGTCCAGTTCGTGAACGGCACCACGTCGAACCGGACCCGCCTGAACGACGAGGTGACCAGCAGGATCGGGGACCCCGCCCTGGCCGCCCTGCTCATCGCCAAGTCGAGCCTCGCCGCCGAGCGCGGGGTGGCCCTGCAGCTCGCTGAGGAATCCCGGCTGGGTAAGGTGGACGAGGAACTGTCCCGTGACCTGACCACCGTGGTGGGCAACCTGGTGGACAACGCACTGGACGCCGTCACCAACACCTCCGATGCGAAGGTTGAGGTGCTCATCGGGGATGACGACGGCGGCGTGCGGGTTGACGTGCGGGACTCGGGGCCGGGGGTCCCGGCGGAGGTCATGGATAACATCTTCCGGCAGGGGTTCAGTACCAAGAATTCGCCCGACGGCGGCCGCGGCTATGGTCTGGCGCTCGCCAGGGTGGTGTGCCAGCGCCGCGGAGGCAGGCTTACCGTGCGGAATGACCACGGTGCCGTGTTTACGGCAGTGCTGATGCGTAAGGGCAGTGCTCATGCGTAAGGGCGCTGCCGATGCTTACAGAGGAGCAGACGTGATCAACGTACTCATCGTCGACGACGATTTCATGGTGGCCAAGGTCCACGCCGGTTTTATCCAGCGCACGCCGGGGTTCTCCGTCGTCGGGGTTGCCCATACCGGTGCGCAGGCGGTGCTGGAGACCGGCCGGCTGCAGCCGGACCTGGTGCTCCTGGACATCCACCTGCCGGACATCAACGGCCTGGACCTGATGCACCAGCTGCGGGATGTGGCACCGGAGCTGGACGTGCTGGTGATCAGTGCTGCCCGCGAGGTGGAGACGGTGCGGAAGGCGCTGCGCGGCGGGATCGTGCACTACCTCATCAAGCCGTTTTCCCAGACCGACCTGCAGGAGCGCCTGGAGCATTACCGCAACACCTACCAGAGCCTGGCCTCGTCCAAGGACGTGGCGGAGCAGTCGGACGTCAACCGCGTTTTCGGGCTGGAGCGGGCGGAGCGTCCGCTGCCGAAGGGCTGCAGCGCCGAGACGCTCCAGGTGGTGGAGAAGGCGCTGCGCGGCGCCGACGGCGACGTCTCGGCCGCGGAACTGGCCGTGCAGGTGGGAACGTCGCGCGTCAGCGCGCGGCGTTATCTGGAGTACCTCAACGACGAGGGGCTGGTGGATGTGACCCTGAAGTACGGCGTCGGACGGCCTGAACGGCGGTATGTGTGGAAGGCCGGGTGACCGGGCCGCTGCTTCAGGGTGTGGCGGTCAGGGCCGCGCCCGGACTTCTTCGATGCCCTGCAGTGCGCTGACGGTGACCGCGTCGACGTCCGCAGTGCCGTCAACGCGCACCAGCAGGGCCCGCCGGCCGTAGCGTTCAATGACGGGCTCGGTTTCCTGCCGGTACAGCTCCAGCCGGTGGCGGATGACGTGCTCGGTATCGTCGCTGCGCCCCTCGGCTTCAGCGCGGAGCAGCAGCCGCCGGACGATCTCGTCGTCGCCGGCGGCAATTTCCACCACGGCATCGAGTTTCGTCCCGGTGGCGTCCAGTATGCCGTCGAGGTCGTTCATCTGGCTCACGGTGCGCGGGTAGCCGTCCAGGAGGAAGCCGTTCCTCGCATCGCGTTCGTGCAGCCGGTCCCGCAGCATGGCGGTGGTGAGGTTGTCCGGGACGAGGTTGCCGGCGTCGAGGAATTCCTTGATTTCCCGGCCCAGCGGGGAGCCGTTGGCGAGGTGGCTGCGGAACATGTCCCCGGTGGAGATCTCCGGGACGTGGAGCTGTCCGCTGAGCCGGCGCGCCTGGGTTCCTTTGCCGGAACCCGGCGGGCCGATGAGCAGGATGCGGGTCATGCTTTTGGTCCGATCTGCCGAGAAAGCACGCTTGGGCCCATTCTCCCGTGCGTCCCAGCCGCCTGCAATGGGCGGTTGCCGATGAGCCGGACGGTCCCGTTGGCGGTCCAGAGACGGTCAGATGCCGGCGGCGCGCTCCTCCAGGAGCTCCCGCGTGCGCTGGTTCCTCGCCAGCCCGGCCGCCGCAACGAATTCGGAGCGTGCTTCGTCGATCCGGCCGAGCCGGACCAGCAGTTCACCGCGGACACTGGGCAGCAGGTGCGTTCCGCGCAGCACACCTGCGGCTGCCAGCCCGTCCACGATCACCAACGCGGCCGCCGGTCCGGTAGCCATGGATACCGCCACTGCCCGGTTCAGCTCCACCACGGGGCTCGGCGCGATCCTCCCCAGGGCCTCATAGAGCAGGACGATGCGGTGCCAGTCGGTGTCGTCGACGCTTGGCGCCGACGAGTGGCATTCGGCGATCGCAGCCTGCAATGCGTAATTGCCGCGGCCCCGGCTAAGTGCATCGCAGCGGCGCAGGGCGGCGCGGCCCCGGCCGATCTGCGCGCGGTCCCACCGGGTCCGGTCCTGGTCCGCCAGCAGCACCGGAGACCCGCCTGGAGTGGTGCGGGCCGGGAAGCGGGACGCCTGGAACTCCATCAGGGCCACCAGCCCGTGGGCCTCCGGCTCGCGGGGAACCAGCCCGGCCAGGATGCGGCCGATCCGCAGGGCCTCCCTGGCGAGGTCGGGCCTGATCCAGGCCTCCCCCGTGGTGGCGGCGTACCCTTCCGTGAACATGAGGTAGACGACGCCGAGGACCGCTCCCAGCCGTGCGCCCCACTCGTTGGGCTCGGGAACCTCGAAGGGCACCTGAGCCGCCGCGAGTGTTTTCTTGGCCCGTACGATGCGCTGCTGCACCGTGGCGACGGGAACCAGGAACAGCCGGGCGATCTCCTCCGTCGTGAGGCCACCCACCACCCGCAGCGTCAGCGCCATCTGTGCCTCCCGGGAGAGGACCGGATGGCAGGCGGTGAACACGAGCCGGAGCACGTCGTCCTCCAGCGGAACCCAGGCCACGCCGTCGTCGTTTTCCAAATCCCGGGCCATGGCCCGGTACCGCACCTCGAGCCCTTCGGAACGCCGCCACGCGTCGATGGCCTTGCGTTTGGCGACGGCGGTGAGCCAGGCGGCGGGGTTGGCAGGCGTCCCGGATGCCGGCCATTGCACCAAAGCATCAGCAAGGGCTTCCTGGGCCAGGTCCTCGGCGAAACCCACGTCCCGGGTGGCGCGGGCGAGGGCCGCGACGATGCGCGCGCCCTCGATGCGCCACAGGGCATCAAGCCGGCGCCGGACCGCGGCTGCCTGCTCACGGTTCCCTGCCTGCTCACGGTTCCCTGCCGGCTCACTCACCGCCTGCTCCCCTCCCCGCCGGCTGACCTCGGCTCAGGCCTGGTTCAGCTCCTGGCGCCACACAGCTTCCTTCTTGATGTACTCGTTGTCGGCGAAATCGGCGAAGTCCTCTGCCTCGGCGATCCTGCGGACCTCGAGCTTCGACCCCGGACCGAGCGGGCAGCGGCTGGCCCACTCCTTGGCCTCCTCCTTGGAGGCCACCTGGACAATCCAGAAGCCGTTGAACAGCTCATGCGTTTCGCCGTAGGGGCCGTCCGTCACCACGGGCGGTTCATCGGAAAAGTCGACCACGAACGCCGAACCCTCCGACAGGTCGGTCAGCCCCTCGCCTGCGAGCATGACGCCTGCCTTGATGAGCTGTTCGTTGTAGGCGCCCATCTGGTTCAGGATCTCCTCGAACGGCACCTGCTTGGACGCTTCGATGGCTTCGTCCGTGGCGCGCATGATGAACATGTACTTCATGGTTCTCTCCTTGCCTTGACGTGGACGCCGTGTGCGTCCATCTACTCTTCCGTCGAACGGGACTTGCGGAAATCGACAGGTGGCCGAAGTTTTTCACGGCCAAATTTTCCGGGCCGGGAATCTTTTCAGGCAGTGCCGAAGGGATTGTCGATGGCGAACTTCCAGCCTTCGCGTCCTTTACGCAGGACGTCGGCAGTTTTGCCGTGAAGGTCCACGTTGCTGCCATCGGCGGCGGTGCCCCTGATGGCCCATTCGGCGATGGCGAGGGCGACGTCGCCGATGACGTACACATGGCGGGTGGTCATCCTGATGGGCAGCCCGGCCTGCAGGAATCCCATCATCGCGTTGACGCTGTCTTCGCCCGTGGTGGGCATGCCCGGCTGGGGAACAAACACGGCATCCGGCTCGAAGAACTCCAGCATTCCGTCAACGTCCCTGGCGTTGAAACGCGCAGCCCATGCCATGTGCAAAGCATGCGGATCCGTTATTCCCACGGGGCCCTCCCCACGACTCCATCGTCTGAGGTGGGCAATCTATCAGCAGCGGGCCGGGGAAGCCAGAGGGAAACTGCAGGCCGGCGGACCGCTGCCTGCTAGGCGCGCCGGCGCACCTCGATCTGGCCCTCGTTCACCCTGGCTTCGTAGCTGGGCTGGGGCGTGGTTGCCGGTCCGCGGACTATGTGGCCGTCGTCGAGCCGGAACGTGCTGCCGTGCCACGGACAGGTGACGCAGCCGTCCGCGATCGTACCTTCCTCGAGCGGACCTCCCATGTGGCTGCACACACTGTCCAGCGCCGTGATTCCGGCACCGGAGCGGTGCAGCAGGACCGAGACCTTGCCGGCGTCGACTTTGCGGTGCGCACCGTCCGCGAGCTCGGACTCCGGCAGTACAGGCGTCCACTGCCGGGGCCCCATCCTGCTTGCCGTCCTGTTGACGTTGACTCCGCTGCCGAAAACGAGGTGGCCGCCGAGGAAGCCGCCGAACATCAGGACCCCGAAGCCGGCCATCCCAAGAGCTTTACCGGCGGTCCGGTTGCCAGTGGCCCGTGCCGCGGCCGAGCATGAGAACAGGCAGAGCGCCGTACCGTTGGCGGCCGCATGGACGAGCCCCACGCGCCGTGACTTCCCTTGCGTGTCGGACCAGTCATTCAGGCCCGCCGCTGCGGTGGGGACGGCCGTTGCTATTCCCGCGGCCACCAGAACGTCGGCGGCCGGCTCGGCGGCGGGACCCCCGACGGCGTCCAGGAGCGTCGCCATGGTCCAGGCTCCAATGGGAAAGTCCGTTAGCACCGGATGCAGCGGGTGGCCCAGTGATGTGCCGCTGAGGGTGTTGCGGACAGCCCGCGGCTGGACGGCTTTCCCAACCGCCTTGGAGATGGCCGCGGCCGCCCCGTCCAGCCGGTCAAAGTGTTCAATGGCATCAACTAGCGCGTGCAACGGGTTCACGGCGGACTCCTTCGGCCTGGCGGTCAGGGCAGGTGGTCCACCAAAGTCTGCATCGCTGCGGACGCCATGACAAGGTGCCGGCGGGCCGGTCTCCGGTAACGTGATTTCACATGCCGCTGTCATCGCCCCGAATATCCCGCGACCCCGCTGCCCCCGTTTCCGAGGGGCTGGTGAAGCCGGCCATGGCGGGCATAGTGACAGCGCTTGTCGGCTTCACCTCGACGTTCGCCGTCGTCCTCTCCGGCCTTCGCGCCGTGGGCGCGAACCCCCAGCAGGCGTCGAGCGGCCTCCTGGCCCTTTGCCTGGTGGTCGGTGCCGGGGTGCTGTTCCTGACGTGGCGGAGCCGGCTTCCGGTGACCCTCGCCTGGTCAACTCCGGGGGCCGCCCTGCTGGCCGTTGCGGGAGTTCCCGACGGCGGCTGGCCGGCCGCCGTCGGCGCTTTCCTGGTGACCGGGGTGCTGATCGCCGTGACCGGGTTGGTCCGCCCCCTGGGCAGGCTCATCAGCAGTATCCCGGCACCCCTGGCGCAGGCCATGCTGGCCGGGGTTCTGCTGCCGTTGTGCCTGGCCCCGGTGGAGGCGCTGCAGACCGCGCCGCTGCTGGTGGTTCCGATCCTGCTGTGCTGGCTGCTGCTTTCAAAGTTCGCGCCCCGCTGGGCGGTTCCCGGCGCACTGGCCGTGGCACTCGCGGGCATCGTGGTGGAACTGGTTGTTGACGGCCGGGCCGTGGCGGCGGACGGCCTGCTGCCGGGGCTGGAGTGGACCGCTCCTGCCTGGTCGGTGGGTGCGGTGGCGGGCATCGCCCTGCCGCTGTACATCGTCACGATGGCGTCCCAGAACGTTCCCGGGGTGGCGGTGCTGGGGTCCTTCGGCTACCGGGCGCCGTGGCGGGCTTCCATGCTGGTCACCGGCGCCGGAACGCTGCTTGCCGCGCCGTTCGGCGGGCACGCCGTCAACCTTGCCGCGCTCAGCGCCGCGCTGGCAGCGGGGGAGGAGGCCGGCGCGGACCGGGGCCGGCGCTGGGTGGCGGGCTTTGTCTCAGGACTGGCGTACCTGCTCCTGGGCGCCTTCTCCGCCGGACTCGCCGCCCTCGTGGCTGCGGCTCCGGCAGGGGTGCTGGAAGCCGTGGCCGGGCTCGCCCTGCTGGGCACGCTCGCCGGGTCCGCCGCGTCGGCCCTTGCGGAACCGGGCGAGCGGACGGGCGCCGTGGTGACCTTCCTCGTGGCCGCGTCGGGGCTGAGCTTCCTGGGCATCGGGGCAGCGTTCTGGGCCCTGCTGGCGGGGCTGCTGGTCCGGGAGGTCCTCAAGGCCCGGAAGAAGCCGCAGGGCAAAGCCGCTGGTTAATTCCCCGCTGCCCGCTGCGTCCTGTGTTCGGCGGCCGGGTAAACGCCCAAAATCCACACTTCCGTGGTGAAGAAGTCCAGTTCCTCCAGAGCCAGGCTGAGCGGCAGATCCTCGGGGTGCCCTTCGACGTCTGCCATGAACATCGTGGCGGCAAACTCGTTCCCTACCATGTAGCTTTCGAGGCGCGTCATGTTCACCCCGTTCGTGGCGAAGCCGCCCAGGGCCTTGTAGAGGGCGGAGGGGACGTTCCGCACACGGAACACGAAGCTGGTGACTGCCGGGCCGGGCAATGCCTCCCGGGCCGGCAGCTCGGTTTCCCGGGCCAGGACCACGAAGCGGGTGGTGTTGGAGGGGTCATCCTCCACCGCGGAGGCCAGAACTTCCAGGCCGTACAGTTCGGCGGCGAGCGGCGGCGCGAGGGACAGCTTGGTGGGATCGTTCCACTCGCGCACCTCGCGGGCCGAACCGGCCGTGTCACCGGCGATCACGGGTTTGAGTCCGGCCTCACGGATCAGCTTCCGGCACTGGCCCAGGGCATGAATATGACTGTGGACCTCGGTGGCGCCCTCGATGGTGCTGCCCGGGATGCCGAGCAGGTCGAAGTGGATGGGCAGGAAGAACTCACCCACGATCTGCAGGCCGGAGTGCGGCAGCAGCAGGTGGATGTCAGCCACCCGGCCGGCGATGGAGTTCTCGATCGGGATCATGGCCAGATCCGTCGCGCCGCTGGACACCAGCTCGAAGGCATCCTCGAAACTGGCGCAGGGAACGCTCTCCAGTTCCGGGAACATCTGCTTGCAGGCGATATCTGAGTTGGCGCCGGGCTCACCCTGGAACGCAATTTTCTGGGCCATGTTCCGTATGATGTCACGCCCGGCGCCAGCTAATCCAAACAGCGCCAGCTAACCCAAGCAGCGCCAGCTAATCCAAACAGCGACGCCTATTGCAGGCAGCGCAGCCTAGTTCAGGCGGCGCCGGGTCACGCGAGAAGAGCTGCTACCTCTTCGCGTAGTCGGAGAACCCCTGCCAGTCGATCACCACGCAGGCTTCATCGCCCACGGTCCAGGCGTCATGTCCGGGCGGAATGATGGCGAAGTCACCGGGCCCGTACTCCATCTCCTCGCCGTCATCCATGACCACTTTCATCCGGCCGGAGACGAAGTAGCCCTTATGGGCAGCCTGGCAGCTGTCCGTCTTGGCGATGGGTTTCACGTGCTGCGACCAACGCCAGCCTGCCTCGAACGTGGCACGGCCCACGCCGCCGCCTTCCATGTGCACCAGCTGGAGCTGGCCTTTGCCGTCCTCAAACGGCCGGGTCTCCTCGGGGGAGTCGAAACTCTTGCGGATTAGACCTGGCATCTTAACCTCCTGTAGTGGATTTCCTGCTCCTGGGATGAAGGCTTGGAATGCAGATGCCGCTGTCTGCTACGCCACTTTGTAGGCCCGCCGGACTGTCATGTCAAGGCCCCGCACCCCTCAGGCGGCAGGTCAAAGCGGAAGCTAAGGGGTCTGTGTCCCCTGGTCCAGCAGCTGCCGCAGCGTTCTCAACGCCCCGAGCGCACGGTGACTGACCAGTGCGGGGGAAATACCCAGCTGTGTTGCCGCTTCGGCCACTGTGAGGCGGCTGTAGTGCAGAGCCAGCAGGACGTCCCGGTGCTCCATGTCGAGCATCATCAGGGCCGCGCTGACGCGGAGCGCGGCCGGATCGCTCTGGGCATAGACCATGGAGACAGGCTGTCGCCGCGTCCTTCGAGATTCCTGACGGCGGGCACCCCCAAATGGGGCGCCCCGCCGTTGCACGGGCCCTTACTGGGCGGCGTCGAACCCCGCGAGCAGGCGGCGTGATGCGGTCTGCATGTGGGAGCGCATTGTCGCCGTAACAGCGGCCGGGTCATGGGCTTCGAGCGCGATGAAGATTTCGCGGTGTTCCTTGAGCGCCGCCGCGGCATGGCCTTCGTCGGTGAGGGCGCGGTCAACCCAGATACGAAGCAGTGACCGGATGCTTTGCAGCAGTTCCCGGAGTACGTCGTTGCCTGAGCCGGCGGCGATCTCACGGTGGAATGCGGCGTCGGCCTCGACAAACGCGGCCAGGTCGTCGAGGTTGTCCTCCATGGTCTGCAGGTTGGCGCGCATGCGGTCGAGCGCCGCGTCGTCGATGCGCTCCGCGGCGAGCTGCGCGGCCTGCACCTCAAGTCCGCTCCTGAGCTCCACGAGCTCGCGGGTGCGCGGCGCGCCCAGCATCAGGCCCCAGCTCAGCGTCCGCGGCAGAAGTTCCGAGACGCCGTCGCGGAGATACGTCCCGGAGCCTGGCCGCACAATCACAATGCCCAGGATCTCCAGGGCCGCCAATGCTTCGCGGACAGCCGAGCGCCCCACGCCAAGGGACGCGGCAAGGGTCCGTTCGGCAGGAAGCCTGGTGCCCGCTGCTATGTCTCCGCTGGTGAAGTAGGCCAGCAGGCGTTCCGCGACCTCGGACACCACCGACCCCTGTTCCATGGGGCCAAGGGCGGCGCTGATCTTGGCCACAGCGGCCGGGGAGTTTTGGGACATCTTCACAGGGTAGCAACCGGCTGACCAATTTTCGGCGGGGAAAGACGAAAAGCAACTAAATCCGTCAACCGGTTGACCAATTTGCCTTTCGAGCCGTATGGTTGATCTCACACGCTTTAGCCAATGCCGGTCTCCTTCCGGCGACGGTATTGAGACAACCCCCAAAGCCTCCAGAGCAGGGCGCTGGCCGGGGATACCAACATCTAGGAGTCAATGTGGACACCACACAATCGGTGGTCGAACGATCTGCAATCAGGAAGGTAGCGATCCGGCTGGTGCCGTTCGTCGCGCTGATGTTCTTCATCAACTACCTCGACCGCACGGCCATCTCCTTTGCCGGCCCCAACGGCATGAACACGGACCTCGCCCTCTCCGCGGCGCAGTTCGGCTTCGCTTCCGGCGTCTTTTTCATCGGCTACATCCTGCTCGAGGTCCCCAGCAACCTGGCCCTGCACAAGTTCGGTGCACGCCGCTGGCTTGCCCGCATCATGGTCAGCTGGGGCATCGTCTCGCTCCTGTTCACCTGGGTTGGCAACGTTGAGCAGCTTTACATCCTGCGCTTCATCCTCGGTGTGGCCGAGGCCGGCTTCTTCCCGGGCGCCATTCTCTTCCTGAGCCTCTGGGTTCCGGCCCGGCACCGCAGCAAGATCCTCGCCCTCTTCTACCTGGCCCAGCCGCTGACCACGGTCATCGGGGCGCCCCTGGCTGGCCTGCTCATCCAGCAGCATGGGCTCTTTGGCCTCGCCGGCTGGCGCGTCATGTTCTTCGGTGTTGCTCTTCCGGCGATCATCATCGGCGTCATCGCCTGGTTCTACCTGGCAGATTCCCCGGCAAAGGCCAAGTGGCTCACCACCGAGGAAAAGACCTGGCTGACCGGCGCCCTGGAGAAGGAAAAGAACGAGACCGTCGCCAGCAACAAGCACGTCAGCGTCCGCACCGTCTTCGGCAACGGCCGCGTCTGGGTGCTCTCGGCGATCTACTTCGGCTTCATCTACGGCCTCTACGCCCTCGGGTTCTTCCTGCCCACCATCATCTCCGGCTTCGAAGGCATCTACGGCACCAAGTTCGATGTTTTCCAGAAGGGGCTCATCACCGCGATCCCGTACCTCCCGGCAGCCTTTGCCCTGTACTTCTGGTCCAAGGACGCCACCAAGCGGGGCGTCAAGACCTGGCACATTGCGGTCCCTGCCCTGGTGGGCGGCCTGAGCATCCCGCTGGCCCTGTTCGCCGGCTCGCCGGCAGCCACGATTGCCGTCATCACCATCACGGCCATGTCCATCTTCGCTGCGCTGCCCAACTTCTGGACTGTCCCCACCCAGTTCCTCACCGGGGCAGCGGCCGCCGCCGGTATCGCCCTGATCAACACCATGGGCAACCTGGCAGGTTTCAGCGCCGGCTACATCACCGGCTGGCTCAAGGACTGGACCGGCAGCTACACCGTTCCGATGATCGTCGTGGGCGGCTTCATGCTCCTGTCCTGCATCCTCATGGTGGCACTGAGCCGCTCCGGCAAGGTCAGTGAGGGCGTCGCTGCCGAGGCACTGGACCCCGCGGGCGCCGGACACCACTCCGAGCCGTAGAAAAACCCATAGCCGGTTGCGCCCTCTGCCATTGGAGGGCGCAACCCACCAACCGATCCTCCATGCCCAGTCGCCAGCCATCAGTCCCCAGGAGAAACCGCAATGACCCGCCTGTTCAATGAACCCGCAGCGTTTGCTGATGAGATGATCGAGGGCTTTGTTGCCTCGCATGGCCGGTGGGTCCGTCGCGTTAGCGGTGGTGTGGCCCGCAGCACGAGGAGCACTGCGGAGACGGTGGCCCTGGTGATCGGCGGCGGCTCGGGGCACTACCCGGCGTTCGCGGGTCTGGTGGGCCAGGGCCTGGCGCACGGCGCGGCGATGGGCAATCTGTTCGCCTCCCCCTCGGCCCAGCAGGTTTACAGCGTGGCCAAGGCCGCGAACAACGGCGGCGGCGTGCTGCTGGGGTACGGCAATTACGCCGGCGATGTCCTGCACTTCACCCAGGCGCAGGACAAGCTCCGCGCCGAAGGGATCGACTGCCGCAGCATCGCGGTGACCGACGACGTTTCCTCCGCCCCGCTGGCCGAGCGGCACAAACGGCGCGGCATCGCCGGGGACCTGACGGTCTTCAAGGTCGCCGCGGCCGCCGCGGAGGCAGGGCATTCGCTGGACGCCGTCGTCGACATTGCCGGACGCGCCAATGACCGGACCCGTTCGTTCGGCGTCGCGTTCACCGGCTGCACTCTCCCGGGTGCGGAGAAGCCGCTCTTCACCGTCCCGGAGGGCCGGATGGCCGTGGGCATGGGCATCCACGGCGAACCCGGCATCGACGAAACAGGCATTCCGACGGCGGATGAGCTCGCCGGGCTGCTGGTGGGCAAGCTCCTCACCGAGGTCCCCGAGGGCGTGGAAGCCAGGGGTGCGCGGGTGGTGCCGATCCTGAACGGCCTGGGCTCGGTGAAATACGAGGAACTGTTCGTGGCGTACCGCCGCGTCGCCCAGCTCCTGGCCGAGGCCGGGGTGGAGGCCGTGGACCCGCAGGTCGGCGAACTGGTCACCAGCTTCGACATGGCCGGCACCTCGCTGACGCTATTCTGGCTCGACGCCGAACTCGAAGAACTCTGGAACGCCCCGTGTGACGCGCCGGCCTTCCGCCGCGGCGCCGTCACCGCGCAGGCCCTCACCGCGGACGAACTGTCTGCCACGGACACCGAAACCACGGTGATCCCGGACGCCACGGACGAGTCCCGCGCCGCTGCCGTGCGGGTCCTGGCCGCCCTCGGCGCCGCGAAGGACGTCATCGACGCGAACGTCGAGGAACTGGGCCGCATCGATGCGATCGCCGGCGACGGCGACCACGGCATCGGCATGGAGCGCGGTGTCCGCGCAGCCGTCGAAGCCGCAACGGACGCCGTCGAACGCGGTGCCGGCGCCGCCACCACCCTGCACCTGGCTGCGGACGCCTGGGCCGACCGGGCCGGCGGCACCTCCGGTGCGCTATGGGGCATGGCCCTGCGCGCGGTCGGGGACGCCATCGGCAACAGCAGCATTCCCGACGGCGGCGCTGTCGCCGCCGGGGTGGCGGAAGCCGCCGCTTCGATCATGGGCTTTGGCAAGGCCAAGGTGGGCGACAAGACCCTCGTGGACGTGCTGGTTCCGTTCCGCGACGCCCTGTCCGCCGCCGTCGGCACCGGCCAGTCCCTCACCGACGCCTGGGGCACGGCAGCCACCGCGGCCCAGCAGGCCGCGGAGGAAACCGCCAACCTGCTGCCCCTGATGGGCCGGGCCCGCCCGCACGCCGAGAAGAGCCTGGGCACGCCGGACGCCGGCGCCGTGTCCATGGCGCTGATCGTCCGCGCCATCCACAACACCCTCGTAGAAAACGTCGAAAAGACAACCCTGAAGGAGAACGCATGAGCGCCAAACTGCGCCTGGTCATCGGTTCCGACGACGCCGGATTCGAGTACAAGGAAGCCCTGAAGGCGGACCTGGAAGCGTCCGACCGCGTCGAGTCCGTGACCGACGTCGGGGTGGACGCCACCAGCCACACCCCGTACCCGTCCGTGGCCATCGCCGCCGCAGAACTCATCGCCGCCGGCAAGGCCGACCGGGCCCTGCTGGTCTGCGGCACCGGCCTGGGCGTCGCGATCGCGGCGAACAAGGTCCCCGGCGTCCGCGCCGTCACCGCGCACGACTCCTTCTCCGTTGAACGTTCCATCCTGTCCAACAACGCCCAGGTCCTCACCATGGGCCAGCGCGTCATCGGCCTGGAACTCGCCCGCCGCCTCGCCAGGGAATGGCTCACCTACACCTTCGACGAAACCTCCGCCTCCGCAGAGAAAGTCACCCTGATTAAGGACTACGAAGGTGTCACTTCCTGCTAACAAGCCTTCCCAGCCCGGCGCGGCGACGCCCAAGGCGATCATCGGCGTGAGCCTGAAGATGTACTTCGGCTACGAGCGCACCCTGGACTGGTGCCGGGACGTGGCCCGGATCGCCTCGGCCCACCCGGCCGTGCGCAGCGGCGACATTGAACTGTTCGCCCTGCCGGCCCACCCGGTCCTGCCCGAGTGCGCGCGGATCCTCTCCGCCGCCGGGGCCGCGGCCGGGGCCCAGGACATTTTCTGGGAGGACGAGGGAGCCTTCACCGGCGAGGTCAGCGGCAAGATGGTGGCCGAAACCGGCGGCCGGTACGCCGAGGTGGGCCACGCCGAACGGCGCCGCATCTTCGGTGAGGACGACGACGTGATCGGGCTCAAGACCGCTGCGGCCTACCGCAACGGCCTCACCCCGGTGCTGTGCGTGGGCGAACCCGGCCGCGGGACCGCGGCGGACGCCGTCAAGCACTGCGTCCGCGAAATCGACGCCGTCCTGAACCGCGCGGGCAGCCTCGGCAACCCCGGCCGGACCATTGTGGCGTACGAACCCCAGTGGGCCATCGGCGCCCCCGAGCCGGCCTCCCCGGAGTTCATCACCGAAGTCATCACCGGACTGGACGCCCACCTGCGCAGCCGCCCCGGCCAGGAAGACAGCCGGGTCATTTACGGCGGCAGCGCCGGACCGGGCCTGATCAGCCAGCTCGGCCCCGCCGTCACCGGACTGTTCCTGGGCCGCTTCGCCCACAACCCCGCAGCCGTGCGGGACATCCTGGATGAAGCCGCAGCACGGCTGGAAACCATGGAGGTGGCGGCATGAGCAGGATAGGGCTCAGCAGCTACGCGTTCTTCTGGCAGCTCTCGGACCGGGTCTCCCGGCCGCTGAGCATCCACGAAGCGCTGGAGCGGACCGCGGAACTGGGCGTGGACCTGTTCCAGATCTGCGACTACGCGCCGCTGGAAACCATGACCGACGACGAACTGCAGGCCGTGCGGGCCACCGCGGATTCCCTCGGGATCAGCCTGGAACTGGGCACCAAGGGCATCCGGCCCGAACACCTCCGGAAGTTCCTGCACATCGCCAGAATCCTGGGCGCACCCCTGCTGCGGACCATGTTCAACACCCCCGGGCACACCCCGACAGCGGACGAAGCGGTGGACATCTTCACCCAGGTCCTGCCCGAGTTCAAGGCAGCCGGCGTGAAGATCGCCATCGAGACGTACGAACAGGTCCCCACGTCCAGGATCCTGGAGGTCGTGGACCGGGTCGGAAGCCTGTACCTGGGCGTGTGCAGCGACCCGGCCAACACCGTGGCGGCCCTGGAGTCGCCGCGTGAGGTGATTGACGCCGTCGCACCCCACGTAATGAACATGCACATCAAAGACTTTGCGTTCAGCCGCAAGGAGGGATGGGTCGGATTCACCTACTCCGGTGCGCCGCTCGGGCAAGGACTCCTGGACTACGACTACATGGTCCGGAAGCTTCAGCCCAAAGAAAGAAACATCAACCAGATCGTCGAACACTGGCTGCCGTGGCAGGACTCCGAGGACGAAACCATCCGCCTCGAAAACCAGTGGACCAAGCAAAGCCTCGATTTCCTAAGGAGCAAATGAAATGTCTGCAGAACAGTTGACCGTCGCCGTTATCGGAGCCGGAGGCAAGATGGGGATGCGCGTTTCCCGCAACCTCCAGAAGTCCAGCCACACCGTGTTCTACTCGGAGAACTCACCCGCAGGCCAGGAGCGCGTCCGCGCCGAAGGCCGTGAAATCACCGCCACCGACGACGCCGTCAAGGGCGCCGACGTCGTGATCCTCGCCGTCCCGGACACCGTCCTGGGCGTCGTGTCCGAGGGGGTCGTCCCGCAGATGAAGTCCGGCGCGATCCTGCTCACCCTGGACCCGGCCGCCGCCTACGCCGGCCTGCTCGCCCAGCGCGGGGACGTCGTCCAGGCCGTGGCCCACCCCTGCCACCCGTCCGTGTTCCTGGAGCGCACCACCAAGGAAGAATGGGCC
The DNA here is from genome assembly GCF_042668165.1 of Arthrobacter sp. NPDC057388. Classification (NCBI taxonomy): domain Bacteria; kingdom Bacillati; phylum Actinomycetota; class Actinomycetes; order Micrococcales; family Micrococcaceae; genus Arthrobacter; species Arthrobacter sp. NPDC057388. Next base: position 80,070 of record NZ_JBHVBL010000004.1, on the reverse strand, counting down.
GACACCTTCGGCGGCGCCGGCGCCCCGCAGAACGTCGTCGCCGCGATCGACGAGGACGCCTCCGCGGACACCAAGGCAGCCGCCGAGGCCACCATCCGCACCATCTACGCCCCCGTGATCGACGTCCACTGGGTCACCGTGAAGCAGCTCGCCATCCTCGAGCCCACCCTTGTGGAAACCGTGGCCTGCATGATCGGCACCCTGCTCAACGAAGCACTGCACGAGACCGTCCACACCGCCGGTGTGCCCGAGGAAGCCGCCAAGGCCATGCTGTTCGGCCACGTGCAGATCGCCCTCACGAACGCCCTGCGCGGTTCCAACCCGTTCTCCGAGGCCTGCGAAATCGCCATCCAGTACGGCAAGGACACCATCATCAAGGACGACTGGAAGAAGATCTTCGACGACTCCGAACTCGACAGCGTCATCGCCAAGATGCTGAAGCTGGACGCCGTCAAGCGGTAAGGCAGCGGGCCAGAAAACCCAGCCTAGTGGCAATGGGTCCGTCCCCCCGGGACGGGCCCATTGCCGTTTAAGCCCTGAAGCCAAATATTTCCGGCCGGTAAAATCTTTGCCGGACCAGCCGGCGTCGGGCGTGTGCCGCCCCGGTTTGACTTGAACCTCGCCGGATTCCCCCTCCGGCTCTGCAGCCCCGACGCTCCGGGGAGCAGTTCCTCCGAGCCCGGCCCTCCTTTATGCAAACGAATGGATTAGCGCGCAAATTTTCGCTTTATGTCTGCTCTGACCTCGTGTTTCTTCTCACGGGCGGTATCCTTGCGGCCCGTGTTCCGCCGTCAATAGCGTGGATAAGGACCCTTCGAACGAGCTAAGGACATATATGCCCTCGCCAGCCGCCACGGATCCAAACCCCATCCACTCCGGCAGGAGCCGGATACCAGTCCTGGCCCGCCTGACCTCGGGCCTGCGCTGGGACCTTCCCGCCTCCCTCGTGGTCTTCCTCGTTGCTGTCCCGCTGTCGCTCGGCATCGCAGCAGCGTCTGGTGCCCCCGTTATGGCCGGGCTGATCGCGGCCGCGGTCGGCGGCATCGTGGCAGGCAGCCTGGGCGGCGCGCCGCTGCAGGTCAGCGGCCCGGCCGCAGGCCTGACAGTCATTGTCGCCGGCCTCATTGAGCAGTTCGGATGGCCCGTCACCTGCGCCATCACTGTGGCTGCCGGCGTCCTCCAGGTGCTGCTGGGCATGGCCAGGGTGGGGCGGGTGGCCCTGGCCATCGCGCCGGTGGTGGTGCATGCGATGCTTGCCGGGATCGGCATCATCATCGTCCTGCAGCAGCTGCACGTCATGCTCGGCGCCGAAGCCGGCGAGGCGGCGCTGCACAACATCCTTGCATTGCCGGACACCCTCGCCGTGCTCGACCCGCAGGCCGCATTCCTGGGCGCCGTGGTGATCGCGCTGCTCGTCGGGTGGAAGCACATGCCCGCGGCCGTCCGCCGCGTGCCCGGGCCGCTCGTCGCCGTCGTGGCCGCGACGCTGCTCTCGCTGCCGTTCAATTCCGACGTCGACCGGATCACCTTCGACGGTTCGCTGCTGGACGCGCTCTCCCTTCCGCACCTGCCGCAGGGTGAGTGGACAGCCATTGCGGTCGGCGTCGTCACGATCGCCCTGGTGGCGAGCGTCGAATCGCTGCTGTCCGCCGTGGCCGTCGACAAGATGCACCACGGCGACCGGACGGATTTCAACCGCGAGCTCCTCGGCCAGGGTGCCGCCAACGTGACGTCGGGCATGCTGGGCGGGCTTCCCGTCACCGGCGTGATCGTGCGCAGCGCCACCAACGTGGAGGCCGGGGCCCGGACCCGCAAGTCCGCCATCCTCCACGGCATCTGGGTGCTGGTTTTTTCCCTGCTGCTGGCAGGAGTCATCCAGCTGGTGCCGAACGCCGTGCTCGCCGGGCTGCTCATCATGATCGGTATCCGGCTCGTCAAGGTTGCCGACTTCCAGACGGCACGGGTCACCGGTGACCTGGCTGTCTACGCCGCCACGCTGCTGACGGTGGTGTTCGTCAATCTGCTGGCCGGAGTGCTGATCGGGCTTGCCCTGGCCGTGCTGCTGGTCCTGTGGCGCGTGGTCCGCGCCAGCATCCACGCCGAGCCCCTCGGTGCAGCAGCCGAAGGCCGCTGGCGTGTGGTCATTGACGGTTCCTGCACGTTCCTGTCGCTGCCGCGCCTGAGCAAGGTGCTGGCCGCGGTGCCGGCGGCCGCCCATGTCACGGTGGAGCTCGACGTCGACTACCTCGACCACCCCGTCCACGACACCCTGGAGGCCTGGCGCGTACGGCACATGAACAACGGAGGCAGCGTCGAAATCGAGGAGACCGGCACTGCGACGCTCCATGCCGCCCTTGCCGGAACACCTGCGCGCGGCTCCTCGCGGTCGGCCCTGCGCGGCGGGTTCGCGCCGTGGCGGAGCTGGCAGCGGGACGGTGGGGCGCCGGCCGGCGCCGCGGAGGATGTACCGGCGCCCGTTCGTTCGGTGCTCAGCGGCGTCGACAGCTACCATCGCCGCCACGCCCACCTGTTGCGCCCCCACGTCCAGGAGCTGTCCACCTTCCAGGACCCGGACACGCTTTTCATCACCTGCGCTGACTCGCGCCTGGTGCCGAACCTGATCACCAGCAGCGGCCCGGGCGACCTGTTCACGGTCCGGAACGTGGGCAACGTGGTGGGAAGCGACCGGCTTGAACCTTCGGTGGAAGCTTCCCTGAAGTTCGCGGTTGAGGAGCTGTCGGTGAAGAACGTGGTCATCTGCGGCCACTCCGGCTGCGGCGCCATGACCGCCCTGCACGCCGGACCGGCCGGGGGCCGGGGGCCGGAAGGGCAGGAGGAACGGTGCCCCGTCGAATCCTGGCTGGAGCACGGCAGGCCAAGCCTCGAGTCGTTCCATGCGGGCCATCCCGTCCAGGTTGCAGCCGAGCAGGCCGGATTCGGCGCCGTGGACCAGCTAGCCATGGTCAATGTTGCAGTCCAGCTGGAGCGCCTGCAGCGGCACGCCAGCCTGCAGGACGCCGTCCGGAACGGGGACGTGCACGTGACCGGCCTGTTCTACGACATTGCCACGGCCAGGGTCCTCCAGGTCACGCCGACCGGCATCAGCCACCTGGACCCGTTGCCGCAGGCCGGGGAGCTGGCGCCCGCCTGACGGGTCTCCCGGGCCATCGGCAAGTCTTAAAGGCAGCTGGTCTCCACCCGGGCAATCGGGGGGCGCTCTGCGTACCCGCTTGTGCAGGCGCGTAGCCGCTGCGGCAAAGACGGGTAGCCGACCCCCGTGACTGGGGCGGGCCGCACGCGTTGAATGGTCTGACACCCACCGGGGTACGGGGAGTGGTGCAGGACGAGCGGTAAGGCGCGAGAACCGACGAAGGAGACGAACATGGACGGATACAGGCCATGAGTTCCGGGCTGGCATCAGCGGTGATGTTCGCCGGGTCTTTGCCGGGGTCCATCCTGCTCACGCTGGGGCAGGCGGTGGTGGTGGTGTGCGCCTGTTCGGACATGGTCCGCCTGATGTCCGTGCCGCGCTCCCACAGAAGGTATCTGGCCAACACCGTCTTCCGCACGCTGGCGTTGCCGGCGATCCTGGCCACGGCGGTCAGGGCGCTGCTCGATGCTGCCTCCGGCGTCTGGCCGAACGTCACGGCCGGCATGTTTGTGCTGGTGGTCCTGATCTACCGGTGGCGGACCGACACCGACGAGGACAGCTGGTGGAAGGGCAAGGGCAAGGCGCTGGGGCGGTGGTTCAGCAGGCGGATCGCCTTCGGGCTCACGCCGGCCTCGGCCGCGGCGATGTCCGTCGCAGGCCCGGGATCCGTCAGTCGTTGAAGAGCCCCGCCAGGTCCTCGGCCGTCAGCGCGCCGCCCGAGAGTGCGTCGCCCTCCATCACATCGGCGAACAGCTGCGACTTCTTGGCCTTCAGGGCCATGACCTTCTCCTCGATGGTGTCCTTGGCCACCAGCCGGTAGACCATGACGTTCCGGGCCTGGCCGATCCGGTGCGTGCGGTCCACGGCCTGGGCCTCCGAGGCCGGGTTCCACCACGGATCGAGCAGGAACACGTAGTCCGCCTCGGTCAGGTTGAGCCCGAAGCCGCCGGCCTTGAGGCTGATCAGGAACACCGGGGCCGTGCCGTTCTTGAACTCGTTGACGACGTCGGCGCGGTTCCGGGTGCCGCCGTCGAGATAGCAGAACTCGATATTCTCCTCGGTGAGCCGTTCACGGACCTTGCCCAGGAAACCCGTGAACTGGCTGAAAATGAGGGCACGGTGGCCTTCGGCCACGAGGTCCTCCAGCTGCTCGAACAGCACATCCAGCTTGCTCGAGCGCACGCCGGACAGTGACTCGTCCACCAGTGAGGCGTCCAGGCTGAGCTGCCGCAGCAGCGTGAGCGACTGGAAGATGGTGAACCGGTTCTTGTTCACGTCCTCGATCAGGCCCAGGATCTTCTGCCGCTCGCGCTGCAGGTGTGTCTGGTAGACCTTCTGGTGCCGCGGGTTGAGCACCACCTCCAGCACCTGTTCCTGCTTCGGCGGCAGGTCCTTGATGACCTGCTCCTTGGTGCGGCGCATCATGAGCGGACGGACCCGACGGCGGAGCTTGTCCAGCTGCCCCTTGTCACCGTTTTTCTCCACCGGCTTCTGGTAGTACTCGGCGAACCTCGACGGGCTCGCAAACAGCCCCGGGGCAACGATGGAGGTCAGTGCCCAGAGCTCCATGAGGTTGTTCTCCAGCGGTGTGCCGGTGATGGCCAGCTTGAATGCCGCCGGAAGCTTGCGGGCGCACTGGTAGGCCTTGGACTGGTGGTTCTTCACGAACTGGGCCTCGTCCAGCACCAGCCCGGCCCACTGGCGCCCCGCGTATGATTCGTAGTCGATCCGGAACAGCGCATAGGACGTGATGACGACGTCGGCCCCGGCCAGGGCTTCGGCAGGGTCCGCGTCGCTCTTGGCAAACGTCTCGCCGACGGCGCGCACCGTCAGGCCGGGCGCGAAGCGGGCGGCCTCGGCCTCCCAGTTGCCCACGACGCTGGTGGGGGCCACCACCAAAAAGGGCGTGCCGCCGTCGTTCGCTGCCTTGCCCGGCGCTGTTTCCGGGTCCGCTGCCGTAGCGTCCGGCGGCGAAGCCGCGTGCTCCTTCGCCGCGCACATCAGGGCCAGCGCCTGGACCGTCTTTCCCAGGCCCATGTCGTCCGCGAGCACGCCCCCGAGGCTGTGGCGGTACAGGAAGCTCAGCCAGTTGTAGCCTTCGAGCTGGTAGGGGCGCAGCTCTGCGTTGAGCGTGGCCGGCAGCGGCAGCCCCTGGACACCGTCCTCCAGCAGCCCGCCCACGGCCGCGCGCCAGGCAGCCGCCTGCTCGTCCACGATCCCCAGCTGGGCAAGCTCATCCCACAGGCCGGCCTGGAACCGGCTGATCTGCAGCGGCGCGTCCTTGTTGTCCTGCAGCGCGCGGGCCTCATCGATGAGGGCCCGCAGCTGGTGCAGCTCGGGGAGGTCGAGCGAGAAGTACGCCCCGCTGGGCAGCAGCATCCGCGTCTGGCCGGCGGCGAGGGCTGAGAAGAGGGCCGCGAAGGACACCGGATGGCCCTCGAGGGTGATCACGATGCCAAGGTCGAACCAGTCCCGCTGGTCGGTGGCCTTCGTGGAGATGGCCACCACCGGAGGGTCCTCGGCCTCCCGGTAGTCGGCAATGTCTCCGGACGTGTCCACGTCGACGCCGGGGGTGGCCTTGAGCTTCGGGAGGACCTCCTCCGTGAAGGCGAGCGTGTCCAGCCCGCTCAGCTCCGCGGTGGCCGCGAGCCGTGGCGTGCCCCAGCCGCCGGTGGCGGACTCGCCCAGCTTGGGCACCACGTCCCAGGGCTGGCCCACGGCTTCCAGGATCCGGGCTTCGGCCGGGTCGTCGCGGTAGCCGTGATCGCCGGGATGGCGCCAGAGCGGCTGTGCGGTGACGATGTTTCCGGATTTGTAGTGCCATTCCCAGTGCAGGCGCACGCGGTGGTCGGTGCCGTAGTTGGCCAGCAGCGACAGGGTGGGGAGGGCGAGCTCGGGCAGTTCGACGGACTCGTCTGCCGCCGTCACGCGCGCGGTCTGCTTGAGCTTGGGATAGAACCCCGTCAGGAAGCGGCCTTCGTCCCGTGCCGGGATGTGCAGGGTGCTGCCCGCCGTCACGAACGCGAGGAGCTCCTCACTCAGGCCGCTCTCCAACGGTGCCAGGGTGATGATCTCGTCCGCGGCGACTCCCGGCAGCGAGTCCCCGCTGGAGGTGATGAAAATTCCGTGCGCCGGGCGCCCGATGGTGCCCACCGAGGCCGGATCAACCTCGGTTCCGTCGACCGTGACCGTGGACGCGAGCTCCAGGCCCCCTTCCTGCCCGTCACTGCCGTAGCGGCCCAGGTTGAGGCCCACGGCCGCCGGCTCCGCCGCCACCTTCACGGGCTCCTGGCCGCGGCTGTGCACCAGGGCGACGCCGATTTCCCGGGCTTCCTCCAGGAGACTCCAGAGATTCTTGCCGGCGAAGGAGTTCAGCCCCAGCCAGGAAGCAGCGGACGACGACGAATACGGCCGGTTGGCGCCGGCGGTATGGGCCGCCAGGAAGGTCTGCATCCACTCGACGTGCGCCTGGTTGCACTCACGCTTGAAGCTCAGGTAGCTCAGGGTGTTCCATGAGACGTCGCCGCGGATCCATTTGCCTTTGGCGCCCATGATCACCGGGCGGGCCTTAAGCTGGCGGACGCTGCGGAGCGGGTCCCGGCGGCCTGTGTAGGAGAAGTGCGGGGCCGGCTCCTCCACCTCGAACTGCAGGGCAAGGGGAGTGCCGCCGCTCTGCTGGGCCGGGCCGGCCTGCGAAATGAGGGGGCTCAGCGCCTGCTCCCAGTCAGAAAGCGCCGGGACGGACTGTTCCCGCGACACCCTGGAAACATCGGCGGGGGACAGGAGCTGAACCCTGACAGCGGGGTTGTCCTCTGCGGCGAACAGCAGAGCGGCAACGTGCTTGCAGTCCTTGCGGACCGGGCAGCTGCAGACACCCACCGTGCAGCTCCAGCCGCCGCCCCTGCGGACCAGCTTGGCGGTCGTGGAGTAGGGCACCTCCAGGCCGCCCCGGACCTTGCCGAGCATCAGCCCGGTGGCGGAGTCGAAGGAGATTCCGGAGACGCGGCCGCCCATGGCATAGGCGAGTCCGGCCGCAAGGGAGCGGTCGTTGATCGCGGGGGTCTGGATTGCCAGTGCCGCACTGTCGTCCGGGTGGGAAGGCATGGGTGCGCGCTACTTTCGGCAGGTCGGGAATCTGCAGGTTATCTGATCCATCTTAGTAGGGCGGAGGAGGCTCTCAAATTTGCCGCCGGCCGCCGTCGGGCTTTTCTGCCACTGCCCAAAGGCGCCGCAGGCGCAAAACTTTCGCCTGGCGTTAACTTCGCCCTAAACCTGCAGCCAGCCGGGGCCGCGTACGTTGAAGGTGTCCTGAGCACCACCGGTTTTTCAGCAGTAAGGATTCCCATGACTTCCAACGAATACCCCGTTGTCCTGACCGTTGAAGGCACAGCAGGCAGCGATGCAGGGACAGTTGATTCCAACGTTGCGGTGGTGAACACCATGTACCAGGAGCTGCTCGGTGCGGGGGAGATCGCGCCCAACGCCCTGCGCAGCTACTTTGTGGACTTTTATCTGACGCAGTCCCTGGGCGGCGGCTTTGCGCAGTATGTGTTCACCGCACAGGACCGTGAGGAAATCGACGCCTACATCCGTGAGGGCCTGGAAGGCATGGGCGCCGCCGGGCATGCTGACCTGTTCAACCGCACGGCGGAAACCTTCGACTCCCTGTCCGAGGAGGAAGCTGATACCTACCTCGACGGCGTGGCTGACGCCAGTGATGATGGAGTGCTCCCGGAGCCCGTGCAGGCCATGGAGGACCTCGACGCTGAATTCGAGGCGCTCCTTGAAACGGAGGATTTGGTGGCCCTCAACGCGGCGTGGCTGCGCGGACAGGAAGGCCTCCTGGTCCTGAACGACGATGAGCTCACCGCCCACATCGCCAAGCGGGTGGCAGCGCTGCTGGACCTCGAAGAACGCCGAGCTGAGGCCGAGGAAGAGGCCCTGGAGAACGCCCCGGAATTCGAGATCATCATCCGGGAGCTGTGCGACATCGCCGGGTATGAGCTGCAACGGATCACCATGGGCGATCCGAACTACGACCACAACGGCGAGACGGTACTCGCCTGGCGCTTCAGCACAGACCACGGCGACTTCCTCATGATCGAGGATGAGGACGAGGCCTTCATGCTCAACCCCGATACCAAGGAAATCGTGGCCGCCGTCGAGTTCGAAGAACTGGAAGAGGACCTCGTGGAGGCGTAGCACCGAGCGGGGCGGCCGGCACCTCCCGCTGCCGGCTGCCCCGGTGCAGTGCTTCGGTCGCGGGTAACCCTCCTTGAGGGGTCTTGCAGGTTCTGGTTAAAGGTTTCCGCAGGGTGGCGTCCGGATACTGGCTTCCTCTTCAGATCATGGACCTGAAGAGGATCACCCTTGCTGGGTCTCGGCCGGGGTGAAGTCTGGGGCCTTTGAGGGGAGCTTTCCATGAAACCTGCAAGAAGCCGTCCACGCCTGGCAGCCGCCATCACGGCCGGAGCGCTCGTGGCACTGGCCGTTCCCACGGTGGCTGTTCCGGCGTTCGGCGTCATCAGCAACCCGGGGACGCATATCATCACCGTTTTCCCGGAACGCGACATGGTCTCCGCGGAGGGATACGCCTCCAGCGACCGCCCCACCATCCAGGTGCTTCGCGGCGGCGCCGTTATCGGCACCGCATCCAATCTGGTGCCCGTGGGCGGGATCGTCGAAGTCAACCACCCCGGCGGAGGCTGCTGGGAAGGAACCACTCCGGACATCCGCTCCGGGGATGTCATCCGCGTTCTCACAGCGCCCGACGTCGGCGACCAGACGTTCGTGGGGAACGTCACCGTCACGCAGCCCGCCACCAAGACCAACGCCACCACCGTGGTGATGAAGGGTACCGCCGTGGCGCCCGGCGGCGGGCAGCTTCCGGCGGACGAACTGGAAGCCAGGATTGTGGCCGCCAACCAGTCGTTCGCCCTTAATGGGCGGCGTACCCTGCGTGCCGGGGCCCCGGGTTCAGGCGAGGAGGGCGTGGTTGTTTACGACGGGCCGGGCCTCACCACCTGGACGGCAACCTGGACGGGTCTCGGCGGTGTGGGTGCGGACGGCCTGACCGACGCAGACCGGGCAGCATCGCCCACCAACTCCGAAAGCCGGGGCATGTGGCTGGGACGAAATGCCGCGGTGGGCAACGAAGTCACAATTTTCGAGTACGGCGCGGTCGGCGGTCCGGCCGGCCCCGAGTGCACCGCACCCCTGGCCAAGGGGCCGACGGTACCCAACCTGGTTGCCGCCAGTGACACGGGCCGGCTCAGCACGGACAACATCACACGGGACACCACACCCACGTTTGCCGGTGCTGTCGCCCTGCCGGACGCGGCAAGCGTCAACCTGTTCATCGACGGCGTGGCCAGCGGCAGCGCAACGGTGGTGAACGGCACCTACTCCATCACGTCCAGCAGAGTGCTGGCCAACGGCCGGCATACAGTCACCGCCGGCGAAGTCAGCCCGGCCGGCGTCGAAACCCGCTCTGTTGGCTCGCTCACCGTCACTGTCGACACAGCGGGGCCCGTGATCACCGCCAAAGCGCCGGGAGTGAGCTCGACGGGGGCAAGCCAGACCGGGAACGTCGCCGCGAAATTCAACGAGGCGATTGCAGGACTGGGAACCGCCACCTTCAAATTGCGGAATGCGGCAGGGACGGTTCTGGCAGCGCCGGTCAGCTGGAACGCGACAACCCGGGTTGCCACCCTGAACCCGACGGCGACCCTGGCAGCCGACAGCAGGTACACGGCCAGCCTGACGGCCGGCATCACCGATCTTGCCGGCAACCCGATGAGCGCATCGTCATGGACGTTCACCACGGGGCCGCGGCCGACGGTTACGGCAACAACACCCGGCGCAGGGCGCACCGGAGTGCCCAGGGCCGCAAACTTCGCCGCCTACATCAGCGAGCGGGTGTCAGGCGTCGGCGCCGGAACCTTCACGCTGCGAAAGGCGGGGACCACCACTGTTATCCCGGCAACCGTCACCTTCAATTCCGTGACCAGGGTGGCCACACTCAACCCGGGTGTAACGCTCGCGGCGAACACGCAGTACACGGCGTCACTGTCCACGGCCATCAAGGATGCGGTCGGAAATTCCCTGGTTCCGAAGTCCTGGAGCTTCACCACCGGACCGTAGGCAGCCTTTGCCGCTGGTTGTAACGTCCGGCGGGGCGTATTTGAAGTCGATGGGCCCGGTCTGCGGGGCGTGTTTTGAACTCGGCAGGCCCGGCCTGTGGGGCGTGTTTGAACTCGGCGGGCCGGCCGGTGGGGCGTGTTTTGAACTCGGCGGGCCCGGCCTGTGGCTGCTGTCAGCTGTTTTGCTCCAGTGCGGTCTCCAGGAAGTCCAACAGCTCCTGATCCACCTGGTCCTCCGCAGTGAGCCGGATCTTGCGGTCGAAGAAATCGCCGTCGCGGACTTTGACTGCCTTGAGGCGCTCCCCAATAGGCGCCTCAAGGCGGAGGGTGACATCCACTGCGGTGTTGTTGGCCCGCGTCACCTGCGCGAACTTCCGGCGGCTGCTGTGCAGCGAGATGTAGCCTTTGCGCATCTGGACTTCCACACCCGGATGGGCTGCGGCCCACGCCAGGAGGGTGTTGGCGATGGGCCGCAGGTTTGGATGGTCCCTGTACTGGCCGTCAAGGAGTTCGTCGGCGTCCCGCAGCATGAAATCGGGGTAGCCGAACATCTCCCACGACACGGCGTACTGCGCATAGCCCGTGATGCCATGCTCGGCGCGCATCCATTCGCGCAGCTCGGCGTCGCTCTTCAGCCCGGCGGAGCGTCCCTGCTCCGCCCACCAGTGAACGTCATGTCCGGACTTTCGCAGCAGCAGTGCCTGGTTGTTGTCCACCATGGACTTCCAGGTTCCGGCAGCTGCTGTCAGACTGTGTGGATTCGCCATGCTCCGATGGTAGTGCCGGCACCTGTCGCCAGGCGCCGGCACAGACCTGAGCGTTTACTTGATCATCTCCCCGTCGGGTGCCACGAGGTACCAGACGTTTCCGACGCCCTGGCCGGTGATGTCGCCGGGGGCCTTGTCCTTCTCCCACAGGTAGACGGGCATGCCGTTGACCGTGACCTGCTTCTTGCCATCCGGGGTGTCAATGGTGCCGACCGTTCCCGTAACACCCTCGACCTTGGGGGTGTCCGTGGCAGCAATCACCGGGGGCCACTTCACGAGGCAGTCGCCGGTGCAGTTGCTCTTTCCGGAATCCTTCACGTCCTTGGTGAAGTAGTAGACGCTCATGCCCTTGCCGTCCACCACGATGTCACCCTTGCTGGACGATGCGGTCTTGAGGTCCACCGTGGCCGAATCGCTGGTGGCCGATGCGCTGGCGGTGGTCGCCGGCGATTCACTGGCCGGGGCGGCCGCCGTGGTGGTGGCCGTCGTGCCGGATCCGCCGCCACATGCCGTCAGTGAGGCGGCAAGGGCCATAACTGCGAGGCCAACGCTCAGTTGCTTCTTCATGTGCTGCTCCTTGGCTCGGGCCGGCAGATTGGGAGACCGGCGCTATTTGGAATGACGCACAAAGGTGAAGAATGGTTCAAAGGAATCTGGAGCTGGCCGGAATTGAACTTATCCCCGGCCACCGACGTCGTATTTGCCAGGAAAGCCCGCCCGCCCGGAACGGCTTCATAGGGTCAGTGCAGGGAGGCCGAAGGTGCCGCTGGATGAGGATTTGGTTGCAGCGATCTACCGTGAGCACGGAACGGCGCTCCGCCGGTTTGTGCTCAGTGCCTCCCGCGACCCGCACATGGCTGACGACATAGTCCAGGAAACGGTGCTTCGCGTCTGGCAGCAGGCTCCCAAGGTGACGGGCAGCATGCGCAGCTACCTGTTCCGGACAGCCCGGAACATCATGATCGACAACTACCGGAAGGCCCAGCGCCGCCCGCAGGAGTCCGAGGACCGTGACCTCGCGGACCCGGAGGAAGCCACCGGACGGGTGGATGATCTCCTGAACAAGGTGCTGATGGAGGAGGCGCTGCTGCGGCTGAGTTCGGAGCACCGTGATGTGCTGGTGGCGCTGCACTACCGGCGGTTCACGGTGGGCGAAGCGGCGGTGCAGCTGAACATTCCGAGCGGAACGGTGAAATCCAGGGCCTTCTACGCGGTGAAGGCCCTGCGGACAATACTCGACGAAATGGGTGTGGAACGGTGAACGGCAAGGAAGTCCATGAGTTGCTGGGGGCATACCTGCTGGGAGGACTCGACGACGCGGACAGGCTGCGGTTCGAGGACCACCTCAAGCAGTGCGGCACGTGCCGCCGTGAACTGTCGGACCTGGAATCCCTGCCGGGCCTGCTGGATGCGCTGCCCGTCCCCGATGCCGTGGCGCTCGCCGTTCCTTCGCCCCGCCGTCCCGGCGCGGACACCGCGTCACCTGACCCGGCGCCCGTTCCGGGGCCGGTTCTCGACGAACTGTCGGCCCGCCGTCGTAATTCCCGACGGCGGGTGACGGCTCTGGTGGGGGTGGTGGCGGCAGCCTGCCTGGCCCTGGGATTTGCGGCGGCGCCGCTCTTTGATCCGGCCGATAAACCCGACGCCAGCTACTCGGTCAGGGCAGACACCGGCATGCAGGTCACCGTGGGCATGGTCAAGAAAACCTGGGGCACCGAGCTGGCCGTCGATGGCCGGAGCCTGCCCCAGAACGGACGGCTTTCACTGTGGGTGAAGGACCGTGCCGGGGTTGAGGACCGCGCCTGCGCGTGGATGGCAACACCGAGCGGCAGGGTCCGGGTCACCAGCGCCACGCCGCTGCAGTACACGAGCATCGCCAGCGTCGAGGTGCGGAACGACCGGCAGCAGACCATCGCCGTCATTTCGGTGCCCGGCACCTGAAACTGCCTGGCAGCTGAAACTGCCTGCCACCTGAAACTGCCCGGCACCGGAAACTGCCTGCAACCTGAAACTGCCTGGCAGCTGAAGCTGCCTGGCAGCTGAAACCGCCCGGACACCTGAAACCGCCCGGACAGCTGAAACCGCCCGGACACCTGAAACCGTCTGTGCACTTGACGCGGGCTGGCTCCCGACGCGGGCGGGCCAGCCGGGGTGTGCTGTCGGTTCAACTGCCCAGGGAATCACATCCTGGCGAGCCTTGCCCGCGCTACCATGAAGACCCCGTAGCAGATGAGTCCCGCCCCCACTGCAGCCAGCACATACACTCCGAAAGGCTGCTCACGCAGGGCACGAAGCCCGCCGTCGAGACCTGTCGACTGTTGGGGGTGGACGGTGACTGTTGCGATGACCACCAGCAGGCCAGTCACAAACAGGGCAACGCCCTTGGCCACATAGCCCGCCATCCCGAGGGCAGTGATGGCTTTGCGTGCGCCGGGGGAGGACGGCGGATTGATGTGCTTCTCGAAGGACTTCCTGAAACCGCGGACGGCGTAGATGATCCCAACCACGGCTACACCCACGCCTATCAGCACCAACAGGAGGATGCCGCCGGGTGCCTTCATCAGGCTGACCGTGAAGTCGCTGGTTGATTCCCGGTTGTCCTTGCCGGTACCGCGGGCGAAAGCGGCCAGCGTGAAGGCCAGCCCGGCATACACGACAGCCTGCGCTCCAGCCTGCAGCTTCTTGCCGGCCTTGTGCTTCGTGGGCAGCCGTTCAAAGTCGAAAATGGCGTCGCCTGCCTGCCACAGCGCCAGGGCGATGCATCCCGCGAAGCTGACCCACAGGAGCAGGGGGCCGGCGGGCTGGGTCGCAAGTTCGGCGACGGCGCCGCTGACGTCCGCGTGGCCGCCCCGGCCTCTGGCGAGGCCGAAGGCAATAAGACCGACCAGTATGTGCAGCACGCCGCTCGCGGCAAAGCCGCCCCGCGCCAGCATTTCGAGCGGTTTGGAGTTCGAGACGTCCTCGGCTTTGTCAGCTGCTTTACCGGCTGCGCTTCTCAGTTCCCGTTTGATGATCATTCCTTCGCGCCGGCACATCTGGACAGCTGCTGTGGTTCCCTGCAACTGCGTGTGGCACTCCGCCACACGCTTATCGTGTCACGGCGCGGCACCCGGCAACAGAGCCCCGGCACAGGGACGGATCGGCCGGTGTTCCCGCGCTTGGAGCAGGGTCCGGCAGGGGCCACAACTGTACGTTCGCGCTGTCCAGGCCCTTGAGGTGGGGCTAGATACGGCGGTAGCAGAGGTCGAAGATCATCCTGCCCGCTTCGTGGGCCTTGTTCTCGAAGCTGGTCCGGATGCGGCCCTCGAAGCGCGGGGCCCAGCCACCTCTTTCGTCGATGCCTTCGTTGGGTCCGGTGTGCTCCGTGCTCACGGGCGCCCGTCCCTCCTTGACCGGGGCGCCGCCCACCAGGGTCTCGACACCGGTCTGCCACACCCGGGTGAGGGGGCTCTCGGGGCCGCTGCGCTCGCCGTCGTGCAGGTTTTCGAACGCGTCCGACCCGGCCAGGACGTCGCGGACATGCACGGCGTAGTTGGACCAGTCCGTCGCGATGCGCCACAGACCGCCCGGCTTCAGCGCCTTCGCGGCAAGCTCGGCGAATTCTGGTTGGATCAGGCGGCGCTTGTGGTGCCGGGACTTGTGCCAGGGATCCGGAAAGAAGACCCAGAGTTCGCTGACCGAGCCGGGCGGCAGCATGGTGGCCAGGACCTCAGGGGCGTTTGCCTCCACCACGCGCACGTTCGTCAGGCCGCGGCTGTTGATTTTGATCATGGTGTTGGCCAGGCCGGGGGTGTAGACCTCCACGGCGAGGAAGTTCTTGTCCGGGTTCTCCTCCGCGGCGTGGCAGACAGCTTCGCCCAGACCTGAGCCGATCTCGACGATCAGCGGAGCCTGGCGTCCGAACTCCGCTTCGGCGTCGAACGAGTAGTCCGGGTGGACCGAGGTGTTGGCCACGTGGCGGGGCACGTCGATGGCCCAGCGGCCCGAGTGCTCCTCCCACGCGGCCTGCCGGCGACCCTGCAGCCGGGTTCCGCGCCGCACGAAACTGACAGGCCGGCCGCCGTAGGTTCCGTAGGACGCCTGGCTTCCCGGCGTGACGGGCCTCGGCTGGTTCGGATTGGCCGGCATCTGCGGGGTTTCGGGTGTTTCGCTCATCCCTTCCAGAATAGTGGAGCCGATTACGGCATGCGTTTTCAGCCAAGCTCTGAAGGGGCCCGTCAACCCAAGGAATCAAAGGCGGTGGCGGCAGTTCAATAGAAGACATCAAACTGGCCTCGCTGGATCGAGGGGAAAAAGAAGATGATGAACTCCGCCGGCACCACTATGAGGCCAGCAATACCAGCGCTCCACCCGCTCGAACGGCGAGGCGCCCGATTGAGGGCGAAAAACCCTAAAATCATGGCGAGCAGACCCAAGGCCACTGGCAGGCTAAGGAAGACAAAATTTGCCATCCACTCCCTGCCGTTGCTACCGGTGTCTGGACGGGTGAACAGCGCGACAAACATCGTGGGCACGATCGTGACCATCATGCTGGGCATCACCAGCAAGGCACAGATGATGCTGGCCACACCCGGTCCGGATCCGCACTGCTTGGGGGCGCCGCCGCCTTTCCCTGGCGGGGCGTACCGCGGCGGCGGCTCAAGGTGCTCGGGCATCGCCTGATCGTTCACTGTGTCCTCCTTTATTGGGGCGGCCGCCCTCTTTATCGGGGCGACCGCCCTGTGAAGCCGCGTGTGTTGCCCAGAGTATTTGCACGGGCGATGGCCGGGATATGGTGCTGCGCCCATATGTGGATAACTTCAGGAGGAAGGGCACCGCGGCACCTGGCGGCGGCCAGCAGAGGCGGCTGCAAGAATGGGCGGGTGATCGACGACCGGAATCCACGCAAGCATGGCAGTCCGCCGCACCACTCTGCCGGCAGTGCGGAAACCGTTGCGGACACCCTGGTAGACGCAGAGGCTGACGACATCCCCGCCGCCGAACCCACCCACGTTGGCAGCCGCCGGGCCATGGTCTACCTGGGCCTGTGCCTGGTGCTGATCGGGCTGAACCTGCGCACGGTGTTCTCCAGCTTCTCGGCGGTTCTCCCCGAGGTGACGTCCGACGCCGGCCTGCCGGGCTGGGCGGTGGTGGTGCTGACCACGGTGCCGGTCACCCTGCTCGGCGTGTTCGCGCCACTGGCTCCCGTGCTGGCCCGGCGTTTCGGCGCGGAACGGGTACTGCTGGGCGCCATGGCAGTCCTGACTGCCGGCCTGCTGCTGCGGCCGGCGGAGATCCCGGGCATCGGGCACCTGCCGGCGCTGTTCGCCGGGACGGCCGCATGCGGGGCCGCGATTGCGCTGTGCAACGTTCTGCTGCCCGGGCTCGTGAAGCGGGACTTTCCGCACCGGCTCGGCCTGATGGGCGGACTGTACACCACGGCCATCTGCGCCTCTGCGGCGCTGGGCGCAGGCTTTACCTACCCCATTTTCAGCGCTGCCGGGCAGTGGACCTCGGCGCTTTGGTTCTGGGCGGTGCCGGCCGCCGTCGTGCTTTTGCTTTTCCTGCCGGTGGCGGCGCGCCAGCGGCACGGGCAGCACACGGCGGTGCGGGACGGCGTCAGCGTGTGGCGCTCGGCGGTGGCCTGGCAGGTCACGATCTTCATGGTGCTGCAGGCGATGATGTCCTTCAGTGTCTTTGCCTGGCTCGCGCCGATCCTGCGTGAACGCGGCGTGGACGGCGGGACAGCCGGGCTGATCGTGTCCGTGTCCATTGTGCTGCAGATGCTGGGCTCGCTGTTCGCGCCGGCACTCGCCGCCCGGTTCCGCGACCAACGGGCGATCAACACGGTGGTCGCCCTCATGACGGGCGGCGGCTTTGCCCTCAGCATCTTCGGCCCCCTGGAGCTGGTCTGGGTGTGGACCGGCCTGCTGGGGCTGGGCCAGGGAAGCCTCACCGCCGTCGCCCTGACCATGATCATGCTCCGCACCCGCGACGGACACACCGCAGCCCACCTCTCCGGCATGATGCAGGGGGTGGGCTACGGCGTCGGTTCCACGGGCACGCTGCTGGTGGGCCAGCTGCACCAGGCAACGGGATCCTTTGCGGCCGCGGGGCTCCTGTTCCTGGCTGTGGGGTTGCTGGCTGCGGTGTTCGGCTACAGGGCGGGGCGGAACAGGTACATCGGGGGTTGAGCTGGCTCAGTGTGCCAGGTCTTTGCCCTTCGTCTCGGGGATGGTGAAGATGAATGCCACGCTGACGGCCAGCAGCATCACCGCGTAAACGTTGAACAGCTGGGGCATCTGGACCGTGGTTCCCAGCCACTGCTGCAGGTACGGGGCCGTGCCGCCGAACGCCGCCACACAGATGGAATAAGGCACTCCCACGCCGACGGTGCGGATGCTCGTCGGGAACAGTTCGGCGTACACGGCGGGGACGATGGCGGCGCTCGCGGCGATGAAGATGAGCATCACGGACATGCCCACGGCCAGCTGCCAGGCGGAATCCTTCAGCAGCCAGGTCATCGGGAAATGCATTACGGCGGAGCCGATCGCGCCGGCCCACAGCACCTTCTTGCGTCCGATCCGGTCGGACAGCTTGCCCCAGACCGGAAGCGCCGCGATGAACACGATGTTGCCGATGACGCCGGCCCAGAGTGCCTCTCCGCGGTCGATTTTCAGCGCGGTGGTCGCATAGCTCGGCGCCACCACACCCCAGATGTAGTAGATCACCGTCAGGCCGACGGTCAGGCCGATCACCTGTACGGCCTGCTTGCGGTACCGGACAATCTGCGGCCAGATCGGGGCGCGCTTCTGGCCGACGGTCTCGTCCTCGAACACGTCCGTCTCGTGCAGCCGGGACCGCATGATCAGGGCGTACAGGCCCATGGCGGCCCCGATCAGGAACGGGATGCGCCAGCCCCAGGCGTTCATGACCTCGGTGGTCAGTGCCATGTTCAGCACCGCGCCCAGCAGCGTGCCGAACAGGATGCCGACCGTGCCGGAGGTGTAGATCAGCGTGGCCCAGAAGCCGCGGTGTTCCCGGGGCGCCATCTCGGAAAGATACGTTTGCGACGACGGCAGCTCACCGCCGTGCGCCAGGCCCTGGACCAGCCGGGCGACCAGCAGCATGAGCGAGGCCCACGCCCCGACGCTGGCGAACGTGGGGGCGATGCCGATCATGAGGCTGCCCAGGGACGCCAGGCCGACGGCGAGCGTCATGGATGCCTTGCGGCCCACCCGGTCGCCGATCCAGCCGAACAAGAAGCCGCCGAAGGGGCGTGCGACGAAGCCGACGGCGAAGATCGCCAGGGTGGACAGCACGGCTGAGGCGGGGTCGGACTTGCTGAACAGCTGGCTGGCAATGAACGGCGTGAAGGTTGCATAGATGGCCCAGTCGTACCATTCGACGGCGTTTCCGATGCCGGTACCGACGATGGTCTTGCGGGTCGAAACCCGGCCCTCGCTCTGGGCGTTGATGATGGCGGTCATGTTGTCTCCCTGGGATGGGCGGGTTAGAGGGCCGGAACGGACGCGGATGCACCGGCTGAAGCAGGGGCGCCGGCAGTGGCCAGCGCCTCCAGGCGGCTGATGGCGAGTTCCGCGTAGAGCGCGGCACCGTCAGACAGCACGCCGTCGTCGAACGTGGCGTACGGCGAGTGGTTGAACGGGGAAGTCGTGTGGTCCGCGCCCTGGGGGACGGCGCTGAGCCCAATGAACGTGCCGGGCACCTCGGCCAGGACCCGGGAGAAGTCCTCGGAGCCGCTGAGCGGTGTGGCCCAGCGGGAGAGCCGGGACCCGCCGAACAATTCACCGATGACCTTCTCCGCGGTGTGGGTTTCGTCCTGGTCCGTGATGGTGAGGGGGTACTCCTGCTGGTAGTCCACGTCCACCTCAAGGCCGTGCGCCGCCGCGATGCCTTTGAGCAGCCGCGGAACGGCGTCCATCATGCGCTGCCGGTTCTCCTCGGAGAAGGTCCGGATGGTGGCTTCGATGCGTGCCGTTTCCGGGATGACGTTGCGTTTGGTGCCCGCCTGGAGCACACCGACGGAGAGCACCACGGGATCGAACATGTTGAACTGGCGCGTGACCATCACCTGCAGGGCGGTCACCATCTCCGCGGCAGCTGTCACAGGATCCTTGGCCGAATGCGGGGCCGAACCGTGCCCGCCGGCACCGAGGACGGTGACCACCAGGCCGTCCGAGGCGCTGAGCATCACGCCGGGTTTGGTGCAGAACGTTCCGTGCGGTTCGAGGGAGGAGAACACGTGCATGCCGTAGGCTGCGTCCACCCGCCGGCCGGGGGCATCCAGGACCCCTTCGCGGATCATGTAGCTGGCGCCGTCGCACCCTTCCTCGCCGGGCTGGAACATCAGGACGACGTCGCCCGCCAGCCGGTGCCGCCGTTCGGCCAGGAGGGTGGCAGCACCGGCGAGCATGGCGGTGTGGAGGTCGTGGCCGCAGGCGTGCATGGCGCCGTCGATGGTGGAGGTGTAGCCCACGCCGGTCTTCTCCTGGACGGGCAGCCCGTCCATGTCCGCGCGAAGTAGCACGGCAGGCGGCAGGGCAGCCGGCGGAAGCGCGGCGGGTGCCGCGCCGGCAGACGTGCCGGAAGTGCCGCCGTCGTACGCCCCGCCGCGCAAAACAGCGGTGACCGACGTCGTCTCCTTGCCCAGGGTGATCTCGTACGGCAGGCCCTCCAGAGCCTTCAGCACTTTTTCCTGGGTCCGCGGCAGGTGCAGCCCGATCTCGGGTTCCCGGTGCAAATCATGGCGGAACCGGGCAAGGTCTTCCTGCATCTGGCGGGCGTCTTCGGCGAGCGGCACGTGTTCTCCTCGTTGGTGGTCAGGTGGTGTGGGTCTATTCTGGAGTGGTCTGCTTCACATCTGGTCGAAGAGCTGGAAAAATGCAAAAGCGCTGCCCGATATCCACGATTCGTGCATGGCGGCGCGGAGGGAGGGCAGCTGGACGTCACGGAAGAGGACCTCGCGCTGGTCAATGCCCTGCAGATCGCACCGCGGCTGAGCTGGGCGGATGCTGCGGAAGTGCTGGGGGTACACGCCACCACGCTCGCGGCGCGGTGGGAACGGCTCACCGCCGCCGGGGCGGCGTGGGTCACTGCGCATCCGATGGGGGACCCGCAGAAGATGTGCCTCGCCTTCGTGGACGTCGAGTGCGAGCTGCACCGCCGGGCGGAGGTCACCCATGCGCTGGCGGCGGTGCCCGAGATCGTCACCGTGGAGGAGGCGGCGAGCAACCGGGACCTGATGCTGACCGTCATCACCGGCTCCCTCCAGCACTTCACGGCCGTGGCATCGAAGCTGCATGCCATCGAAGGGCTGGTCAAATACCAGACTTCCCTGGCAACGCGGCTGCACACCGGCGCCTATGCGTGGCGCATCAATGTGCTCAACCGCAGCCAGCTGCAGGCGCTCAAGGCGCTCGCCGGTCCCGAGGCGGCGGCGTCGGCACCCTCGGCGGCGGTGCGGGAGCCGCTGCCCGCCAGCCACCTGGCAATCCTGCCCTTCCTGTCGAAGGACGGCCGGGCGACCGCCGCGGACATCGCGAGGGCGCTTGACCGCCACCCGGCCACCGTGCAGCGCCAGCTGAACCGGGTGCTTGCCAGCGGCCTGCTCTCTTTCCGCTGCGAGATCGCGCAGCGGTACTCGGGCTTCCCGGTGACCTGCCACTGGTTCGCCAATGTCCCGCCGGGCCAGCATGAGGCCGCGGCCGAGGAGCTCCGCAGCTTCCGGAATGTGCGGCTGAGCGCCTCCACCACGGGCCGGACCAATTTCGTCATCATCATGTGGCTGCAGTCCCTCGCCGACGTCATGACGGCGGAGCTGGCCCTGCAGCAGCGCATCCCGGGCATTGAGCTGGCGGAGAGCGTGGTCATGCTGCGGACGGTGAAGCGCGTGGGCTGGATGCTGAACGCCGATTCGACGGCGAGCGGCGACGTCGTGGCCGTGCCCGCCGCCGCGCCGGAGCTGGTGGGCTGACCATGCAGGAATCAGCCCCGTCCTTATCCGCGCCGCCCGGCGCGGGAATCCTCCAGCGGCCCTACCTGCTGGTGACCGTGGGTGCCTGTGCCCTGGTGTTTCTCGCCGCGTTCGAGTCCCTCGCCGTCACCACCGTCATGCCCGTCGTGAGCCGGGAACTCGGCGGGGCCGGCCTGTACGCGCTCGCCTTCGCGGGTCCGCTGGCCACCGGCGTGATCGGCATGGTGGGTGCCGGGAACTGGTCCGACCGGCGCGGCCCCGTTGGCCCGCTGCTGGCCTCCGTCGCAGTCTTCGCACTGGGCCTGCTCGTGGCGGGCACTGCCGGAACGATGTGGGCCGTGGTGGCCGGCCGGCTGGTGCAGGGGCTGGGCGGCGGAGCCATGACCGTGACCCTGTACGTGGTGGTGGCGCGGGTCTATCCGGCCGTCCTTCATCCCAGGATCTTCGCCGCCTTCTCCGCCGCGTGGGTGATCCCGTCGCTCGTGGGGCCGTTCGCCGCCGGGCTCGTGGCCCAGCTGGCGAGCTGGCACTGGGTGTTCCTCGGCGTCGTCATCCTGGTGGTGCCCGCGCTGGCAATGCTGTTTCCCGCGCTGCGCGGCGTGCGGTCGGGCAGTGCAAACGGGAACGGTGACGCGAACGGGAACGGCAGTGCGCCCGGGCAGGGTGACCCGGTGCCCTGGGCGCCGGGCCGGCTGGCCTGGGCGGCGCTCGCCGCGCTGGCCGTGCTGGGCCTGAACCTGTCCGCCGGACTTCAGGTGGCCGGACTTCAGGTGGGCGGACCGCTTGTCGCGGGCGCCGCCGTCGTCATTGCACTGCTGGCCGTGAAGCCGCTGGTGCCGCGCGGAACTCTGACGGCGCGGCGGGGCCTGCCGAGCGTGATCCTGATCCGGGGGCTGGTTGCGGCCGGGTTCTTCGGTGCTGAGGTCTACCTGCCGTACCTGCTCGTGGAGCGCTACGCCTTCTCGCCCACGTTCGCCGGCCTCACGCTGACCGGCGGCGCCCTTGCATGGGCGGCGGCGTCGGGCGTCCAGAGCAGGCTGGGCGGGAGGATGGGCAGCCCGGCCGCGGTGCAGATCGGCTCGGTCATGGTGCTGCTGGCGATCGCCCTGGCGCTGGTGACAACCGCGTTTGGCTGGCCGGCCGCCGTCGCCATTGCCGGCTGGGTCCTCGCCGGCGGCGGCATGGGGCTCGCGTATCCGCGGCTGAGCGTGATGACCCTGGCGCTTTCCACGCCGGAGACCGAGGGCTTCAACAGCTCCGCGATGTCCATTTCCGATTCCCTCGGGGGCGCCCTTGCGCTTGCCGCAACAGGGATCGTGTTCACGGCATTTACGGCGACGGCGGCCTCCTTCGCAGGCGTCTTTGTGCTGACCGCGGTCATCGCCGCCGCCGCGGTCGCCATAGCGCCCCGCGTGGCCCACTAGCCTTCTTGTCCTTTGGAGTTTTTGTACAGATATCGCGACTTCATCGCCCTCGAAGTCGCGATACGTGGACAAAAACTCCAATGAAAGGGCCTCAGATGAGGGGGGAGGACCCTGTAGTAGAGGTGGGTCGCGGCGTCGCCTGCCGGAGTTTTTGTACAGCTGTCGCGGGTTAAGCGGCCCGGAAGTCGCGGTATCTGGACAAAAACTCCAGGCTAAGGAGGTGGCGGCTGCAGGCGGGTGGCGCGCAGCACCGCGTCGGCCAGCACGGCCGACTGCCCGTCCGGACCTGTGGCGTTACGCTTCCGGCTGGCCGCAACATCGAGGCGCCACCCGGGCGGCGCGATGCCGAGCTCGGCCGCGGCCTGCTCAGCTGTGAAGAACATCCCCGGACCCGCATGGCCCGCGCCCCCGTGCGAGTGGCTCTGCCCGTCAGCCTGCCCACCGTTGCCGCCGTCGTCCGTGTGGGCGCTCTGGTCAGCCTGGCTCCGCCAGGGCGGCAGGCCGTCAGGATGGTGTCCGACGATCAGCAGTGTGCCACCGGGGCGGACCGCTTCGGCGGCCACCCGGTGCGGCCGCTGCCAGGGAGCCTCGGTGGAGTGCAGGAACTGGGCGGACACGAGGTCGAACTGCTCCTCGGGAGCCCACGCGTCAAGGTCACGCTGCAGCCACGTGATGCGCCGCCCGGCAGCGGACCCCGCGGCGTGCTGCGCGGCGCGTTCCAGTGCGACGGCGGAGACGTCCACAGCGGTCACCGTCCAGCCCTGCTCTGCCAGCCACAGGGCATCGGCGCCCTCGCCGCAGCCCAGGTCCAGGGCAGTGCCCGGCTCCAGTCCTGCCGCTTCGGCCACCAGCTGCGGGTTGGGCAGGCCGCTCCAGACGCGCGGCCTGCTCCGGTACATGTCGTCCCAATGGCGTGCGGCGCCGTCGTGCCCCTCGTGGTCCATGGGGAATACCCTGCCACACAAAGGGTGGGCCCAACCAGAGGCGTGTCAGGGCAGCCGGACGACGATGTTCTCCTCTTCGTCGGCGTACACCGGATAGCTGCGCAAGGGGCCGGCGCCGGTGGTGGAGCAGCCCGTCTCCAGCTCGAACGCGTGCTGGTGCAGCGGACACATCACCACGGACCGGTCGATGGTGCCGTCGGCGATGGGGCCGCCCTTGTGCGGGCAGACCGCCGAGACCGCGCGGAGCGTACCGTCGCGGAGGCGGAACACCGCGACCTGTTCGCCGGCCACGCCGTACGCCCTTCCCTCGCCCACGGGGACCTGGTCCACCGGGCCGAGGACGTGCAGCCCGGCGCCGGGCAGCCCGGAGCGCACAGGGCCCGCGTGCACAGGGCCGGTACTCATTGGACCGGCACCCGGGGGAGTGCCTCAAGCGGGAGGGACGTGCGGAACTGGCCCGGCGTAAAGGGGTCGTCGCGTTCAGTCCACGGATCCACGTAGGCGTCCACCGACGCCTGCATGGCCGCATCAAGCTCCGCGCAAAGGCCCTCGGCGTCGTCCACGATGACCGCGCGGAGGTGCTCGATGCCGACGCGCGGAACGAAGGAATACGTGCGTTCCAGCCAGTTGGCGCGCTCGCGGTAGTACTGCATGAACCGCCCGGCCAGCAGCTTCACCGTCCCGGGGTCGTCCACGGTGGCCAGCAGGTCCCCCTTGCGGATGTGGGCACCCGCCGCGCCGCCGACGTAGATCTCCCAGCGACCGCCGTCGACCGCCACCACCCCCACGTCCTTGACCAGCGATTCGGCGCAGTTCCGGGGGCAGCCGGACACCGCGAGCTTCATTTTGGCAGGGGACTCGATGCCCTGGAACCGCGACTCGATCTCGATGCCCAGCTTCGTCGAATCCCCCGTGCCGAAGCGGCAGAACTCCTGCCCCACGCAGGTCTTAACGGTGCGGAAGCTCTTGCCGTAGGCGTACCCGGATGGCATGTCCAGGTCCGCCCAGACTTTCGGCAGGTCCTCCTTGGGGACTCCCAGCAGGTCGATCCGCTGGCCGCCCGTCAGTTTCACCATCGGGATGCCGTATTTGTCCGCCACGTCAGCGATCCGGCGGAGCTGGTCCGGGGTCGTCACCCCGCCCCGCATCTGCGGCACCACCGAGAACGTGCCGTCGCGCTGGATGTTGGCGTGGACGCGGTCATTGACGAACCGTGCATCGCGTTCGTCAATGTACTCACCGGCCCACATCATTTTCAGCAGGGACGCCAGACCCATCTTCGACTTCGCGTCCTCCGCCCCTTCCGGTGCCAGCGCCGCGAACACGGCGGACACGGACCGCAGACCCTGCTCCCGGATGGCGGTCATCAGCGCGGCCTTCTCCAGCGGCACACCGGGAACGTACCAGGCCGCCGCCGGGTCCTCCTCCACGGCGCCGTCGGCAGCCCACTCCACCACCTGCCGGACCAGCAGCTTGCAGGAGCCGCAGCCCTTGCCGGCCCGGGTGGCGTCCATGACCCCGGACACCGTGGTGCAGCCGCCCTGCACGGTATCCGCGATGGTCTGCTTGCTGACGCCGTTGCAGTTGCACACCTGGGCATCGCCGTCGAGCTCCGCGACGCCGGTTTCCCCGCCGGGTCCGCCGAGATCGAACAGCAGCGAGACCCGTTCCGCGGGCAGCGGCAGTCCGCGGTCGAACGCCTGTGTCAGGAAGGCCACCTTGCGGCTGTCCCCGAGCAGCGTGGCGCCCACCACCTTGTTGTCGCGGATCACGACGGATTTGAACACGCCCTTGCCGGGCTCCGAGAACACCACGTGTTCGTCGGTGTCACGTTCCGGTGCCTGCAGTCCCATGGACGCGACGTCGACGCCGGCCACCTTGAGTTTCGTGGCGGTACGCGAACCCAGGTAGGCGGCCTTGGGATTGGTTCCGGTGACGTGGTCGGCCAGCACGGCGGCCTGCTCCCACAGCGGCGCCACCAGGCCGTACACCGCGCCGCGGTGCTGGACGCATTCACCCACGGCGTAGATCTCGTCCTCGTCCGGGACGCGCATGTGGTCGTCCACCACGATGGCGCGCTCCACCGGCAGGCCGCTGGTCACGGCCACCTCCACGTTGGGGCGGATGCCGGCGGCCACCACCACCATGTCGCATTCAATGTCCGGGGCGTCCCTTAGCCGGATGCCGCGCACCTTGTCGCGGCCCAGGACGGCAGTTGTCCGGCTGTTCGTGTGGACTCGGATGCCAAGCGCCTCGACACTCCGGCGCAGGACTGCGCCGCCGTCGGGTCCCATCTGCGCGTTCATCAGGTGCCCGCCGGAATGCACGACGTCGACGGCGATGCCGTGGCTTTGCAGGCCGCGTGCGGCTTCCAGCCCCAGCAGTCCGCCGCCGATCACGACGGCGCGGCGGTGATGGTCCTGTTGGGCGTACGAGACCATTCCCCGGGTGTCGTCGATGGTGCGGAATGCGAAGACGCCGGGCAGCAGCCGTCCGCCCGGCGTGTACAGGCCCTCGACGGCGGGCATGAACGGCCGGCTGCCGGTGGCGATGATGAGGACGTCGTACGGTGTGGCCCGGCCGTCGTCGGAGAACACCAGCTTGGCGAATCGGTCTATTCTTTCGGCCCGGACTCCCGCGTGCAGCGTGATGTTGTTCTCCCGGTACCAGTCCAGCGAATTCAGGAAGATTCCGCCGGTGTCCTCGTCGCCGGAGAGGACATGGCTGAGCATGATCCGGTTGTAGTTGCCGTAGGGCTCGTCGCCGAACATGGTGATCCGGTGCTGGACGGCGCCTCCGCGGGCCAGGATTTCCTCGACTGCACGGGCACCGGCCATGCCGTTGCCGATCACCACGAGCCGGCGCCGGGTATCGCCCGGGGCGCCCCGTCCGGAGCGGCTGGCGAGGGCGGTCATCAGTGCTCCACCATGCCCATGTCCACCACCACGGAGCCGCTGACCCCGGTATCCGCCAGCAGCCTCAGCTCGATCAGCGAGCCGCCGTCGATGTCTTCCACGACACGGAGCGGGACGTGGACGTCGCCCCTGGCCGCAATCGGGAAGTACCGCATGGGCACGCCGTCCCGCATCAGAACCACCGTGATCAGCTCCGCGGAGGAGTTGCCGCCGCGGAAGTACAGCGTCTGGTTGATGACGCCGTCGGGCACGAAATGGGAGAGCTGGCTGTGGATGGGCACGGCCCTCTCCAGCCCCGCGCCGTCGAAGGGGAAGATGCCCTGAAGGAAGATGTTCTCCAAATGCACAGCCAGATCCTTTCGGGGAGGGTGCTGCGGCGGCTGCCATCAGCCGGGCTTGAATCCATCCTTCGCCGCACGTGTTACGCCCCCCGACGGCCTGTGTAATTTCCGCTTTACACCTTTCTCACCGTTTTCGGAGTCCCCGCCGGCACAGGTGCGGGGACCTGCGGCAGGCATAGAAAAACCGCGCTGCGGGCCGCCGGTGTGGGCCGCAGCGCGGTTTTCTTAGCTGAAGTGACTAAGCTTTGGCCGTCTTGGCCGGAACAGCGGAGCCGGTGCCGTTTTCGGCCTTCCACTCTTCGATCCGGGCCTGCTGCAGCGGTGTCTGGCGGTTGAAGTACCAGGCGGCGCCCAGGAGCAGGAACCATACCGGGGCAACCACCAGCGCGAGGCGGGTGTCCTCGGCCTGGGCCAGGGCCACGAGCATGAACACGAAGAAGCCCAGGACGACGTACGGCATGAAGGCCGAACCCGGCATCTTGAAGGCGGAGGCCTCGTGGAGTTCCGGCCGGCGGCGGCGGAACACGATGTAGCTGACGAGGATCATGGACCAGACGAACATGGTCAGCACGGAAGCCACGGACGTGACGATGGTGAAGGCGCCGATCACGGAATCGCCCGCGTAGAGCAGGATGAGGCCGGCCAGCAGGAAGATGCAGGAGAAGAGGAGGGCGTTCTGCGGAACCTTGCGGACGCTGAGCCTGCCGAAGGCCTTCGGTGCGTTGCCGTCCTGCGCGAGCCCGTAGACCATGCGCGAGGTGGAGTAGATGCCGGAGTTGGCACTGGAGGCGGCCGAGGTGAGGACCACGAGGTTGATCACGACGGCGGCGATGCCCAGGCCGGCGAGGGTGAACATGCCGATGAACGGGCTGCTGGCGGGGTCGATGCTGCGCCACGGGTTGACGGCCATGATGACCACCAGGGCGCCCACGTAGAAGAGCAGGACGCGGATGGGGATGGAGTTGATGGCCCGGGGGAGGTTCTTCTCCGGGTCCTTGGTTTCGGCGGCCGCCGTACCCACGAGCTCGATGCCGGCGAAGGCGAAGATGGCGATCTGGAAGCCGAGGATGAAGCCGAACAGGCCGTGCGGGAACATGCCGCCGTCGTTCCACATGTTGGCCAGGTTGGCCACCGCGCCGCTGGGCGAGGTGAAGTTGGTGACAATCATGACGACGCCGGTGGCGATCAGGGCGAGGATGGCCACCACCTTGATAATGGCGAACCAGAATTCCGCCTCACCGAAGGCCTTGACGGTGGGCAGGTTCAGCAGGACAAGGACCACGGGCGTAATCAGGGCCGGGATCCACAGGGGAGTGCCGGGGGCGAGCTTGTCCACGTAACCGGCGATGGCCACGATGTCGGCAACACCGGTGACCACCCAGAAGAACCAGTAGGACCAGCCGGTGAAGAAGCCGGCCCAGGGGCCGAGGATGTCGCCGGCGAAGTCGCTGAAGGACTTGTAGTTCAGGTTGGAGAGCAGGATCTCGCCCATGGCGCGCATGACGAAGAACAGCATGAAGCCGATGATCATGTACACGAAGATGACGGACGGGCCGGCGAGGGAAATGGTCTTGCCGGAGCCCATGAACAGGCCGGTGCCGATGGCGCCGCCGATAGCCAGGAGCTGGATGTGCCGGTTGCCAAGTCCGCGGGAGAGGTGCGGTTCCCTGCCCTGTCCGGGTTCGGCATGTTCTGTGGACGGTTGAACAGAAATGCTGGTGGTGCGTTCAGACATCAAGTCTTCTTCCTTGTCACAGGTGCCGGCACGTGCGGGAGGTTGCCGTGCCGGCCGCGTTGATCCGCCTGAGATGTGACGGAACTAACAGTTGGGATGGTGTTAAGACTAAGAGCGGCGGAACACGGCAGATGCGCGCTGCCGCGCCGCACCCTGTTGAACAGGGGCGCGGGGCGGTGCATTCGCAGGGCCGAGGGGCGTTGCCGGGAGAGCGCATTTCCGCAGTCCAGGCGGCCATCCCGCCCTCTTGTGGGAAATTCGCAGCAAAGCCGAATCGCCGCAATAGTCTTCGACATATGTCCAGCATGACAGCCCCAAGTGTCGTCCATTGTTGTCCGTGAGCTGCGTCACGCGCGATCTGACGCTGCTGCGAAGGGCCATGTGGCCGTGCCGGGTGCCGAGATGCTGCGGCGAAGAAGCCGCAAAGGGCCTGCGGGGTCCGGATGGTAGACTAGTGGCACTTGATGTGCAGTGATGCCCGCTTTGCTCTGTATTTTGGAGAGCGGGCTTTTTTCATGTGAGAGGCACATCCTGCGTCGATGAACGCTATTGGTCCCGGCGGCCGTTGCCCGACCCCTGGCAGCAGCCCGGTTGACCACCTGACTTTTCTTCGGCGACCCCCTGGGCCAACCGGCGCCGGGGGCCGATATCCGCTGGATACCGCCTGAAAGACCCTGATAAACCAATATGACTACTTTTGCTGCCCTCGGTACGCCCAAGGCACTCTCCGAAATCCTGGCCGCCCAGGGCATCGAGTCCCCGTTCCCCATCCAGGTCAAGACGCTGCCCGACACCCTGGCCGGCCGTGACGTCCTGGGCCGCGGCCGCACCGGTTCCGGTAAAACCATCGCCTTCTCCATCCCCCTCGTGGCCCGCCTCGCCGAGCGCGAAGCCGCCTACTTCCGCAAGCCCGGCCGCCCCCTCGGCCTGGTCCTGGCACCCACCCGTGAACTGGCCACCCAGATCAACGCCACGATTGAGCCGCTGGCCAAGGCCATGGGCCTGAACACCACCGTGATCTACGGCGGGATCTCGCAGGCGCGCCAGGAAAAGGCGCTGCGTGCCGGCGTCGACATTGTCATCGCCTGCCCGGGCCGGCTGGAGGACCTGATCCGCCAGCGCATCCTGACCCTCGAAGCCGTCGAGGTGACGGTGCTGGATGAGGCGGACCACATGGCTGACCTCGGCTTCCTGCCCGTGGTCAAGAAGCTGATGGACATGACCCCGAGCCAGGGCCAGCGCCTGCTGTTCTCCGCCACACTGGACAACGGCGTGGACAAGATCGTCCAGCGCTACCTGTCCAACCCGCTCACCCACTCCGTGGACGATCCGCAGGCAGCTGTGACCACCATGGAGCACCACGTGCTGGTGGTCAACGACCAGACCGTCAAGAAGCAGCTGATTGTTGAGCTGGCGTCCGGCGCAGGCCGCCGCGTGCTGTTCATGCGCACCAAGCACCACGCCCGCAAGCTGGCCAAGACCCTGACCGACGCCGGGATCCCCGCCGTCGACCTGCACGGCAACCTGTCGCAGAACGCCCGCGACCGCAATCTTGCCGAGTTCTCCTCCGGTGAGGTCCGCGTGCTGGTGGCCACCGACGTTGCCGCCCGCGGTGTGCACGTCGACGACGTCGAACTGGTTATCCATGTCGACCCGCCCACCGAGCACAAGGCTTACCTGCACCGTTCCGGCCGCACGGCCCGGGCCGGCTCCGACGGCACCGTGGTCACGTTGACCCTGCCCGAGCAGCAGACGGACGTCAAGAAGCTGATGAAGGCCGCCGGCGTCGACGTCATCTTCGAGCGGGTCACCGCCAGCTCGCCGATCGTTGCCGAGCTGGTGGGCGAGGTCGCGGACAAGGTGGATCCCCGGACCCGCGCCGCGCTGCTTGCCGCCAAGCTGCCGCAGCAGGGTGGCGGAAAGTCCACCGGTGCCAACGCGGAGCGCAAGCGTGCCCGCCGCCAGGCATCGCCGACGGCGGGTGGCCGCGGCGGGCGCGGAGGCCGCGGGCGGGTTTCCGCCGAGGCTCCCCGCACGGACCTGCCCCGCGCCGAACGCCGCGCCGCCGCGTACGAGGGCCGGGCTGCTGCCCGTGACGCTGCCGAGCGCGTGATCGAGGAACGCCAGGACCGCGCGGATGCCGAGCGCGCCGCACGCCGCAACTCCCGCGGCCGCGGCCGCCCCACGGCCTACGCCCACCACAACGACGTTCCGTCCGCCGGCGGCCGTGCCTCCGCAGGACGCGGCTCTGACGGCCGCGCCGCCGAGGGACGCGGTGCCGGCCGCTCAACGGGTTCCGGCCGCTCCGGCGCAGCCGGTGGGGGCCAGCGCAGCGGGCGTCCGGCCACGGGCCAGCGCGCCGCGGCCGGGAGCAAGACGGGCGGCTCCCAGGCCGTCTGGTCCTCCACCACCGGCGGGACGTCGGGCGGTTCGTACGGTTCATCCGCGGGCGGCAGCGGCCGCTCAGGCGACGGACGTCCGGCCCGTAAGGCCCCGCGCCGCGCATCGGCCCCGGCCTCGAACGAGCGCCGCGGCCGCTAAAACAGGCATCGAGTGCTCCGAAAACGCCGTTTTGAAGGTTGAAAACGGCCGTTACGGAGCACTCGATGTGTTTTTAACCGGACTTCACCAGCCGCGGGCGCGCCACTCCTCAAGATGCGGGCGTTCCGCGCCGAGCGTGGTGGGCTTGCCGTGGCCCGGGTGCACCACGGTGTCGTCCGGGTAGACGTCGAAGATCCGCTCGGTGACGTCCGTGATCAGCTGGTTGAACCGTTCCGGGTCCTTCTGGGTGTTGCCCACGCCGCCGGGGAACAGGGAGTCACCGGAGAAAATGTGGGCCGGCCCGTCGGGGTCCTGGTAGACCAGCGCCACCGAACCGGGGGTGTGGCCGCGCAGGTGGACGGCCGTGACGTCGAACCCGTCAAAGTTGCCGACGTCGCCGTGGTCCAGCAGCACGTCCACCGCCACAGGCAGCTCCGGAGCGTCATCGGTGCCGGCAGCCGTCTTGGCTCCGGTGGCTTCCACCAGGCCCGGCAGCGCGCGCACGTGGTCCCAGTGCTGGTGCGTGGTGGCGATGAGCGCCAGTTTGGGCTCGCCGGAAGTGTCCGCCGCAGCATCAGCGATCAGGCCCTGGATGGCCGGCAGGTCGTCCGCGGCGTCAATCAGCAGCTGCGCCCCGGACTCCCTGGCCGTCAGAAGATACACGTTGTTGTCCATCTCGCTGACCGAGATCCGGCGGATGGTGATGTCCCGAAGTGAATGAATGAGCGTGTCCATGGGCCCAGTCTAGGGAGGACCCCGGCCCGGGCAGGTGACCCAAGCCTAGTGACTGCGCTTGCCCCGGCCCGCCGGCAGCATCTTGAGCCCGGCCGCACATCCCACAATGCCCGCAATGAACAGCACCTTGAGGATGTTGAAGGGCTCGACGCCGGTGGCCATCGCCCAGCCGACCGTCAGTGCCGCTCCGATCCCCACCCAGACGGCGTAGGCGGTGCCAAGCGGGATGTGCTTCACCGCCATGCCCAGGCCCTGCATGCTGAGCGCTGCCGTCACGACGAATATGACCGTGGGCAGCGGACGGGTCAGGCCGTCGGACAGGCCCAGCGCCGTGGCCCAGACGGCCTCCAACACTGCCGAGGCGAGCAGGATGATCCACGATGTGGCAGGCTTCGCAAGCATCACGCCACCACCTTCAGGCCAACCACGCACGCGGCGATTCCCGCGAGCAGCAGCAGCCGTGCCGCCGTCGGCCGTTCAACTTTGGCGGCAATAGCGTAGCCGGACGTCAGCACCACGCCCACGCCCACCCACACCGCGTAGGCGGTGCCGGTGGGAATGGTCTGCATCGCGATGCCAAGACCCGCGGTGCTGGCAACGACGGCGACGAGGAAGAGCGCGCCGGCTGCGAGCCGGCGGCGGCCTGAAGACTGGGACGCCCGGTGCAGCGCCGCCGCCCACACGGCCTCGAGGGCGCCGGAAAGAATGAGGACGAACCACGACATGACAGATCCTTTGGCCAGTCTTGTCGCGCACCGGGTACTGAACCGTCGTCCGGAGGTCCGGGGAAGGGGACCTTGGTTTTTACCTTAGCAACGCCCGACGCCGGTGGCCACCGCCGGTGGCAAAGGTCACCGCCGGCGGACGGGCCCGGAAGCCGTGCCGGTCAGAGCTTGCCGCCCGCCGCTTCCGGCGCGGCGGCGTCACGGCCGCCGTCGCCGATAGTTTCACGTGCAACGAAGTTTTCGATGTCGAAGGTGTTGTCCGCGCGTTCGGCGATGTTCAGGAGGGTTGTCATGGAGGCGACTTCCTCCACCTGCTCCTTGAGGAACCAGAGCATGAACTGCTCGCCGAGGGCGTCGTCTTCGGCGCGGGCTGCCCGGAACAGGCTTTCGATGCTCCGCGTGACTTCCTTCTCCTGCTGCAGCGCGAGGGCGAGCGGGTCCGTGACAGAGGCGAAGTCATTGCGGACGGCGGGGACGCCAGGGATGTTGACCGAGACGCCGCGGTCCAGCATGTACTGGACCATCATCATGGCGTGGTTGCGTTCCTCCACCGACTGCCGGTAGAAGTACCTGGCCAGTTGGGGGAGGTCCTGGTTGGCGAACCAGACCGCCACGGCAATGTACTGCTGCGAGGCCGCGAATTCATTGCCTATCTGCAGCAGCAGGAGGTCGCTGAATTTTGACTTGCTCATGGCCCCGAGTCTAGGTTGAGGCCCCCGGTCTGGCCAGAGCCGCTGGCTAGTCAGAGGAGCCAGGCACCGGATCGATGGACACCACGGCCAGGAACCCGCGGCCCAGGATTTCGGGCGTCTGGCTGTCCGAACCCACCACCACGTCGTAGCGGTCGAGCGCCACGGGAGTTTCCGCCTGCTCAGTGTCCCCGGGGGTGACGCTGGCCTGCCCCTGCAGCAGGATTCCCAGCTGGCCCTCGAACACCGGATGGGCACGTTTCCTGGACAGCTCCACGATGGAGGTGTACGCCTTGAAGGTGCCCTCCCTGGTGATGACGTTAAGGTTGCGGATGTCCCCGGTGGGCAGGGCAGAGAAGGACTCCGCGCCGCCGGGGAACCGGAAGGGACGGTACTTTTCCAGCGGGTGCTCTGCACCGTCAACGGAAAGCAGCAGCAATTCGCCCTCGACGACGGTCAGCAGCCGTTCCATTCCCGGGAAGGCGGAGTACGCCCCGGCCTTGGTGACGTCGGCGATGCTGACCCGCCAGTCCCACTCGCCCGCTGCGGGGGAGTGGCTGGCCAGCTCGCGGGTGACCCCGCCGCCGTTGCGCCAGGGCTGGGGTTTGATGTCGGCAAAGCGGATGATCTGCATCAGGCCAGCCTATCCGCGCGTTGCCCGCACGCTCCCTCCCCACGTAAAGTCGGCGAGGGATCGCTGCGGTTGTGGGCGACGCTAACAACAAAGGAGCCGGTCAATGTTCGTCAAAGTCTGCGGCCTGAGCACGCCTGAATCAATCCGGGAAGCTGTGGAAGCCGGGGCGGACGCCGTCGGCTTTGTCCTGACGGCCAGCCCCCGGGTGGTGTCACCGCACCAGGTCACCCAGCTTGTGGAGGCCGTTCCCGAAGGCGTGACCGCCATTGGTGTATTCCGCGCCGAACCGGCCGCTGACGCCGTGGCCATCGCCCGCGCCGCCGGGCTGGGCTGGATCCAGCTCCACGGGCAGCGCACCCCGGAGGACGTCAAAACAGCGCACGACGCCGGCATGAAGGTCATCCGGGCCGTCACCATGGGTGACGGGCCGGACGCGTTTGCCGACTGGGGCGAGGAACTGCTGCTCATCGACGCCGCGGTTCCCGGTTCCGGCGAAGCCTGGGACTACGGATCCGTGCGCGGCAAGGGCCTGGAGGGGCGGCAGTGGCTTCTCGCCGGCGGGCTCGACGCCGCCAACGTGGCCCAGGCCGCGCGCGATGCCGGTGCGTGGGGCGTGGACGTCTCCTCCGGCGTCGAACAAAGCAGGGGAGTGAAGGACCTGGCCAAAATCAGGGCGTTTGTGACGGCGGCCAAAAGCTGACCGCATGGAGCCCGATCGCAGCCCCGTGACCCCGTCGACGGCAGTCCGTGGCGCCCGCACGCCCGCGGCACCTCTCTACGCCGCCGGATTCGTGACCGCTTTCGGCGCGCACAGCATTGCTGCCGGCATGGGCGCGCAGAGCGGCAACATCGGACTGACCCTGCTGAACCTGGGAATCCTCCTGGCCGTCTACGACATCTCCGAGGTGTTCCTCAAGCCTGTCTTCGGCGCGCTGAGCGACCGGATCGGTGCCAAGCCCGTGATCGTCGGCGGGCTCGTCGGCTTCGCCGCGCTGTCCCTGATTGGCCTGTGGGCAGCGAATCCGCTGCTGCTCGGCCTGGCCCGGCTCGGCCAGGGGGCTGCCGCGTCGGCGTTTTCCCCGGCGTCCTCGGCGATGGTGGCGAGGATATCGGCAGGGAAGAACGCCGGCACCTTCTTTGGCCGGTACGGGTCATGGAAGAGCCTTGGATACGTGATCGGCCCGCTCCTCGGCGCCGGCCTGATTGCCGCGGGCGGCTTCGCCCTGCTGTTCGGCACGCTGTCGGCGCTGGCCGCGGCCACCGCCGTGTGGGTCCTTCTCGCCGTGCCGCATCTGCCGCCGCTTCCGCGCCAGCGGTACACCGTGCTGGACCTGGCCCGGCAGGTTGCCGAGCGCAGGTTCCTGGTACCCACCCTGGTGCTCGCCGCG
The DNA here is from genome assembly GCF_042668165.1 of Arthrobacter sp. NPDC057388. Classification (NCBI taxonomy): domain Bacteria; kingdom Bacillati; phylum Actinomycetota; class Actinomycetes; order Micrococcales; family Micrococcaceae; genus Arthrobacter; species Arthrobacter sp. NPDC057388. The sequence continues at coordinate 44,963 of NZ_JBHVBL010000004.1, read as the reverse complement.
TCCATGGCGGCCATGGGTGCGGCCATCGGTTTCCTGCCGGCCCTGGCAGTGCAGCACGGCCTGGATCCGGTGGCCGGCACCGCCGCCGTCAGCGTCCTGGCGGTCGCCTCCCTGCTGGTCCAGCCCCGGATCGGGGCGCTGCGGGACAGGCACCGCGTCGGCGACGCGGGCGGTATGCGCACCGGCCTGCTGCTGACCGCCGCCGGAGTCGCCCTCGTGGCTGCGGCGCCGGGGCCGGCCACCATCTTTATTGCTGCGGCGGTGATTGGCGCCGGCGTGGGCACGGCCACCCCGCTGGGCTTTGCGCATCTGGCGGACAGCACGCCCAAGGAACGGATGGGGCGGACCATGGGCTCGGCCGAGCTGGGACGTGAACTCGGCGATGCCGGCGGCCCGCTGGTGGTGGGCGCCGTTGCCACGGCCGTGTCGCTCCCGCTGGGATTGGGGCTGCTCGCCCTGCTGGTCGCCGCCGCCGCGGTCCCGCGCCTCAGCCCAGGCAGCAGGGTGCCCGGGACTGAGGGGTAGGCGGCTGCAGGTTAAGGGTTAAATCAGGGCAGGCTCCGGGTCATCCAGGACCGTCAGAACGGCAGAATGGACGCATGAAGACACTCCTGAACATCATCTGGCTGGTTTTCGGCGGTTTCTGGCTGGCCCTCGGCTACTTTGCGGCCGGCATCATCTGCTGCCTGCTCATCGTGACCATCCCCTGGGGCATTGCCTCCTTCCGGATCGCGTCCTACACCCTGTGGCCATTTGGGCGGATGGTGGTGGACAGGCCGGGCGGGAACGGAGTCTTCTCGCTGCTTGGCAACGTGATCTGGCTGCTGGTGGCCGGTATCTGGATCGCGGTCGGGCACGTGGTCACGGCTGTCGCCATGGCCATGACCGTCATCGGTATTCCGCTGGCCATCGCCAACCTGAAGCTCATCCCGGTGTCCCTGATGCCGCTGGGCAAGCAGATCGTACCCACCGACAGGCCGTTCATTACCGCCTACCGCTGAGTGAGTTCGCCCTGCAGGTTCCGCCGGGCGGCTTCCAGCCACAGTTCCCGGGCCCGCTCTGTGTGGAAGAGCGGGTCGAGTGCCAGCAAATGACGCACGACGGCGGCCCGTCCGGCCGCGAAGTCGGCGTCGCCGATGTGCGCATAATCTTCCCGGACGGCCGCCACGTAGCGGGCATAGGGCTCCGGTTCCCCGCCCAGAACCGACAGGTCGGCGTCGCAGAGGAGGGCGCCGTCGTCGTCCCCTGCCTCCGGCCGGTGATCGGAGGTGAGCCGGACCAGCCGCGCCACCTCCCCGACGTCGGCGTCCGGAAGGCCGGCCTGGCTGAGCCGGAGTTCGGCGAGCCTGGCGGATTCCTCCTCGTCCTCGCCCGCGATCCCCTGATAAACCGCATCGTGGAACCACGCCGCCAGCACCACGGTCCGCGGCGGCCGGACAGGTTCGGTGAGCAGGTCCAGAGCCTCCAGCACGGCCAGCAGATGGGTGCAGCCATGGTATTTGCGGTGGCTCTCGCTCCAGCGGTCCAGCAGGTCCAGGAACAGGGCGTCGTGGCCCGGCATCACCGCGTTCCAGCGGTTGAACAGCGGGGTCTTGAGGGACTTCGTCCGGCTGCGGGCCGGAATCCGGAGCCCGCTGGCGATGAGTTTCCGGACCAGGATCCGTGCCTCCACCGGAATGGCCCCGGCCGCAACCAGATCGTCATAGCGTCGCTGGGGCACGTCGTAGTGGTCGCCGTCGAAGGCCCGCTCGGGGATGCCCGCGGCTGCAGCGAAGGCGTGCAGCTCGTCCAGGGAGGTGTCCGAAATCAGGTGCGAAAACAGGGTTTCGTGGGCAGGCCAGAGCGGCGGATCGAGGTAGACGGCCATGGGGGAGAGTCTAGCTCTGTGACCCCTAAAACTGGGGCCGACCTAAGAATTCCCAAGCTTTTTACAAGTTGCTCAACTGACCATGTTTCGAGGGGGAGTGCACGCAAGTTGCCAGGACCGCAGCAGCACGCGCTTCAAATTCTCGTATCCAGCCGGGACGGTTGCTCGGGACGGGCATAGGCAAACAACTTCAAAAAGTGGTGAGGCTAGTGACCAACCCTATGCATGTCGACGTGGGCTATACATCTTTTCACATAGGCGGGCGCGGCAGAGATCGCAAATCTTCCTGGCTTGGAGTAGCACTGCTGGCAGCCATGCTGCTTGCGCTGGGTGTTCTGGTGGCGCCGTCCAAGGCGACGGCTGCGCCGGGCGATGTTGGGGTTGAGGGGCCGTCGCATGTTGGGACCGGTACACCGACGGGTACCAAGCGGCAGGAGAGCGCGTTGTGGTTCAACGACGGGACCTGGTGGGGAAACCTGTGGGACACCGCCACCTCGGATTTCCACATCTTCCGGTTCAATGCGGCCACCAGTACCTGGGTCAACACGGGTGTGGCCACGGAGACGAGGGCGAACACCCACCATGACGTGCTGTGGGACGGGACCACGCTGTTTGTGGCAAGCTACCGGTTCGTCAACGACGGCCTCCCCGCTGAGCCGAACTTCCCGACAACCATTCGGCGTTACCGCTACACCTCGAGCACGAAGACGTACACGCTGCTGACGACCGAGAACATCAACAACCAGAGAACTGAAACCCTGTCCATCGACAAGGATTCAACTGGCCGGGTCTGGGCCACATGGCAGCAGGGGAACCGGATCTTTATGAACGTCACGGGCACGGGTGGCACAGGCTGGTTGACTCCGTTCGCGCTTCCCTCGGCGTTGGCCAACGTATCGGTTGATGACAATTCGGCCGTGATCGCATTCGGTGCTCCCGGCAGCCGCAAGATAGGCGTGATGTGGAGCCGGCAGGTCGGCGACGCCACCGACGGCATGTACTGGAGCTTCCACAACGACGGAGCGGCGGACACTACCTGGAGCACTCCGGTGGCGGCGGTGTCGGGCCAGCGCACCGGTGACGACCACATGAACCTGAAGTGGCTGGACTCCTCGAACAGTGGCAAGGTGTTTGCCGCCGTGAAGACCTCGTTCACGTCGTCGACCCAGCCGCTGATCCAGTTGCTGGAACTGAATGGCACCGCCTGGACGGCGCACACCATCGCCACAGTGTCCGAGTGCCCCAACCGGGTGATCATCCTTATTGATGAGAGCGCGCAGAAGCTGCGTACCTTCGCCACCTATCCAAAGCCGAGTGGTACGACCAACGCCGGTGTCTGCACCAGCTCAGGCGGCGCGATCTATGAAAAATCGGTACCGCTGAGCAACATCAACTTCACTGGTGTGGCTAAGACTGTTCGCATCGTCGACGCCGACCAGTACGTCCACAACGTAACTTCGACGAAGCAGAACCTCAACAGCACGGCTGGGCGCACGGCCAACAGTGGCCTGCTGTTACTCGCCGATGTGAACGCCACGAGCCGGTACTGGCACTACTACGACTCTACCGGGGGCGGCACAGCGGATACGACGGCTCCGGAGACGACAATCACGTCGCCCCCTCCAGCATCGACGTCGACCAGTGCCTCGTTCACATTCACCTCGAGTGAAGCCAATTCGACGTTCCAGTGCAGCCTGGATGGTGCGGCGCGCGCCGCATGCACCTCACCCCGGTCGTACACCGCGTTGGCGGCCGGATCGCACACATTCTCTGTTTGGGCCACTGACCCGTCCGGCAACACCGATGCGACAGCGGCGGCGCAGAGCTGGAGCGTCGGCGCCGGCGGCGGTGATACGACGGCTCCGGAGACGACGATCACGTCGCCACCTCCAGCATCGACGTCGACCAGCGCCTCGTTCACATTCACCTCCAGTGAAGCCAACTCGACGTTCCAGTGCAGCCTGGATGGTGCGGCGCGCGCTGCGTGCACCTCACCCCGGTCGTACACCGCGTTGGCGGCCGGATCGCACACATTCTCTGTCTGGGCCACTGACCCGGCCGGCAACACCGATGGGACACCGGCGACGCAGACCTGGAGCATTAGTACCGGCGGCGGCACGACACCGCAGACCGTCACGCTGACGGCCACCGCTGACAGCTACGTGACCAGCGCGTCGCCCGCGACGAACTTCGGCACGAGCACCCTGCTGGGCGTGGACAACAGCCCGGTGGAGGTCACCTACCTGAAGTTCGACCTGACCCCATATGCCGGAAGGACGGTCCAGAGTGCCACCCTGCAGCTGCGCAGTGCCGGGAGCGGGTCTACGGGTACGCAGAACGTGAGAGTGGCCACGGGCAACTGGGACGAAACGACAATTACGTCCAGCGGTACCCGTCCGACGCTCGGCACCACCCCTATCGGCACGCTCGGTCCGACAACGACCAACACGAACTACAGCATTACCTTGACACCCGGCGCCGTGGCCGGCGGCCTCGGACAACAGTTCTCTGTTGGCCTGAACTCCAGCAGCAGCGACGGCCTGGACCTCAACTCAAGGGAGGTCAGCAGCACTGCGGCACCCAAGCTGGTGCTCACGCTGGGTTAGCAGGAACGGTGCCGGCACACGGCCGGCACCGTCCACACCAGCAACAACATCCAACCGATACCACCAGAGGGGACACCATGCGCACCTTGCGGACCAAGGCAGTGCACTTCGATATCCATGGCCGCGTCACGATCCGCGTCGACGCAAAGGCACCGGCAGCAACGCAACTCCAAACAATGTTGGCGTGTTTCGCCACAAACACCGAACGGCCCGGCGACATCGTCGTCGATGACCGGCCGGAGCCGATGCCCGATGCGGGTCTGCTCGAGCACGAGCTCGCGTACACGGAGACCAGCGTGCGCTTCCAGGACGACCACGTCCAGGTCGTGAGGGACGCAGACCAATGGCGCATTCACGGGCCGGGCGAGCTGCTGACCACAGTGGTCCCGGTTCTGGATGCCGCCATGGTCGGCCGCGGGGCGGCCATGATCCACGCGGCCACGATGGCCTACCGGGGCCACGCGATCGCGCTTCCTGCCGCCGGCGGGACCGGTAAGACGAGCACCGTGGCCAAACTGATGCGCCGCGAGGGGTGGTCCTTCATGGGTGATGACTGGGCTTTCCTCGCCGAGGACGCCACCATGCTGGGCTATGCCAAACCGATGTTCATCAAGCCGCACCACAGGGGCATCTACCCGCACCTGTTCGAAGGTGTCCGGAAACCCCTCATCCCGTCCCGGCTCTCGAAGAGCGTCGGCCGTCTCACCACGGTGGTCCACCCATACGTCATCCGGTATCCGCAGCTTGCGGACTTCGCCCGGCGCTGGTCCCCGGAACACCGCATGGTTGATCCGGGGACCGCCTTCCCGGGGCGGGAGGTGACGAAAACGGCCCCGCTCGCGGCCGCCATCTACGTTGAGCGCTTCGAAGGCGCCAGGTCCCGGATCGTCGAGCGGTCGAGTGACTGGATGGTCGACCGCATGCTCGGCAACTTCCACATTGAGATGGCGGGCTTCTCGCAGCAGGTGGTGACAGGACTGGCGGCAACGTCGGTCGTTCCGTGGCGCGAGCACTTCGCAGCCAAGGGGCTCGTGCTGAGCAAGGCGCTCGACGGGAGGCCCTGCCACCTGCTGCAGGTGCCTTCGGCGTACTCGGCTGACGAGGCGTCGGACGACATCGTCCAACATCTCGAGCAGCTGCTGCCCTCCGTTCTCGACGAGCAGGCCTAGGGAGGACGCAGTGGGTCACAGCACTGCCGACGTCACCGCCGTCGTTCCGGCCCGCAACGCGGAGCTTATGCTCCCGCGCTGCCTGGAGGCCCTGCGCGAATCCGGTGTAGCCGAGATCATTGTGGTGGACGGGTGCTCCACCGACCGCACGGTCGCCCTCGCCGAGGCCGCCGGCGCCCGGATCCTGAGTGACGAGGGCCGCGGCCTGCCGTGGGCCCGAACGCTCGGTGTGCGGAACAGCAGCACCCGCTGGGTCCTGCTCGTCGACACCGACGTGGTGTTCGGACCCGGTGGCGTCGCGGACCTGCTCACTGAGCTGGTCGAAGGCGGCTATGACGCCCTACAGGCCGGCCTGGAAAGTGTCGGCGGGCCGGGCTATTGGGGCCAGGCGCTGGCACACCACCACCGCACCGGCCGCAGCCGCAACTGGTTCGGACTTGTGGCGACTGTCGTGGACCGCGAGCTGATGCTCAACGTGGGCTTCGACGACTCATTCAAATCGGGAGAGGACATCGAGCTGCGCTGGCGGATGCGCCAGTCAGGGATGCGCACAGCGGTTTCACGCCGGGTCGTCGTCGAACACCGGTTCGCCGCAGACGACTTTGATTTCGCCCTCGACCAGTTCCTCATGGACGGAACCGGACTGGGACGGATGATCCGCAAGCACGGGTGGCGCGGCGCAAGGCTGGCTCTGCTGCCCGCCGCCGCGGCAGTCCGGGGCAGTGCCTTGAGCCTCGCCGCCGGACAGCCCAAATGGCTGCGCTACTACGCTGCCTTCTGCTGGTGCAACTACGTGGGACTGGCGAGAGGTCTCTCGTCGTGAAGGCCAAGGCGGGGGACGCCGTCACGGATGGCACGCCCGTCCGGCACTCCGCCCTGCGCAGCTCGCTGGGACTCGTCGCGGGCAAGGCCGCGCAGACGGGCGCGGGCTTCGCCTTCTGGATCGTGGCCGCACGCGCGACGTCCGACCGCGAAGTCGGGCTCACTACCGCCGCGGTTTCGGCCGTGATGATCTGCACGCAGCTCGCGGTGCTGGGTGCCGGGTCGGCCGTGATCGTCGCGATAGGCAAGGGGGAGGTCCCGGCGCGGGTGCTGGACGCTGCATTCGCCATGGTGGGGGCAGCCGGCACGGTTCTATCCATCGGCTACCTCGCACTGCAGTCGGTGGTGGCGCCGGATACGGCATCCGTATCGGTGCTGTTCTGGCTCACCTTCCTCGTGGCTGCCGTCACTGGCACCCTGGTCATTGTGCTGGACCAGGCACTCGTAGCGTTGGGGCGCGGTGCCAGCGCCACCTCACGGTACATTCTGGGTGGCGTGGTCTCACTCGCCGCCGCCGGGGCCGTCGCCCTGTGGGCGCACGGTGCCCCCGACGACGTGCTGCTGGCCTGCTGGACCCTCGGTTCGGCTGTGGCGTGCATCGTCGGGGCGGTCCAGCTGCGGAAGCTTATCGGCTACCGGCCGCGGCCTTCCCTGCGCCTGGCACGGGGCCGCCCGCTGCTGGCGCTGGGCCTTCCGAACCAGCTCCTCACGCTCACCGAGCGTACTCCGGGACTGGTGCTGCCCCTCTTGCTGGCTCACACGGTGGCTCCGGAGGCTGCAGCCTACTGGTACCCGGCGTGGATGATGGCATGGGCCGCCTACCAGGCTCCGACGCTGATGGGCATCGTCCAGTTCTCGGAGGGTGTCCGCGACTCGGACCGTCTGGTACCCACCACCTGGGCGAGCCTCCGCTGGTCGCTCGCCGTCGGCGGCCTGGGCGCCGCCGTCCTAATCCTCCTCGCCGACCCGCTGCTGAGCCTGCTGGGGGAGCGGTACGCAGAGTCCTCCGCAGGAGCCCTGCGGTGGTTGGCGGCCGGACTTGTGCCGTACGCGATATTGCAGGCCTACAACGCAGTGTGCCGTGCCCGCGGCCGCTACACGGAGGCAATCGTGGTCGGGGTGACGCTCGGAGTCGCGCTCTGCGCTTCAGCGCTGTCGGCCGCTGACAGGGGAGCAACAGACATGGCCCTTGCCTGGCTGTTGGTGCTCTCCATCGGGGCCGTCGTCGTCGGCCTCCGGCTAATCGCCGTACTTCGGCGGGTCACTCACGGGGCGCGATGGAGCGCCCGTCACTCAGGAGGACAGCTATGACCGACACGCTAATAGCGACCAGCCGCACCATAGGACGCTGGAAGGCCCGTGACGTGTGGTGCGCCGTGGCGGGCATCGTGTCCCTGGCACTTGCCGTGGGGGCAGCCTCCACGGTGTCCGTGCCCGTGGACAGCGACATGGGGCTCGTCGCCGTGTTGCCCTACCCGTTCTGGGCGGGCGTCCTGATTCTGAATGTTGCCTTCGTCGTCGCGCTGCGGGGGGATGCCGAGGGCCCGGCGCGCCGCCCCGTCATGATCGGGCTCATCGCGGTGCTCGTGCTTATGCTCTTCGGCGCCGCGGCCTTCGCGACGGACGTACCGCGGGGTGAGATCGCCTTCCGCCACCTTGGCATCGCGGACGCCCTCTCGAGCACGCACGGGATCGACCCGAGCATCGACGGGTACTTCAACTGGCCGGGCTTCTTCGCCCTGCTGGCGACGGTGCTGCAGGCGACTGGCCTCGACCCTGTGTCCCTTGCGCTGTGGGCACCGGTGTTCAACATGGGTCTGTGGCTGGTTGCCCTTGCGGTGGTGACGGGGTACCTGACGCATGATCCGCGGCGGCGCTGGCTCGCGCTCTGGCTTTTCTGCCTGGGTAACTGGCAGGACCAGGATTACCTGTCTCCGCAGGCCTTCGCTTTCTTCCTGCACCTCGTCGTGATTGCGCTGCTCCTCGGCCCGTTGGCCGCGCGGGCACCAGCGTTCCGCGGCTTCAGGCCGGCGGACCTGGCAGCGTGGTGGCGGGCACGGACGCCCGCCGAGCCGCGGACCGGTTACCGGGTGGGCGCCCTCGTGACAGTTCTCCTGCTCATCGTGGTCATCAGCGCCAGCCATCAGCTGACGCCGTTCATGGTGCTCATCGCCATCACCGCCCTCACCCTGAGCGGACGGGTGTTGCCCAGCAGGCTGCCGCTGATCGCCGTAGTCGTGCTGACGCTCTGGCTTGCCTATCCCGCGAGCGCTTACCTCTCCGGGCATCCGCCGCTGGCGGACGCAGGACTGGAGGCCGCGACAGAGGCGAACGTCCTCGACCGCGTGCGCGGGGCCGACGGACACGTGCTGGTGGTCCAGATCCGGGCAATGCTCACGATTGTGCTTTGGGGGCTGGCCGCTGCCGGGGCCGTGCGCGACTGGCGCCGGGGACGTCTCGACATCCGGGTTGTACTCCTGGCAGTCACCCCGCTGCTGCTTTTCCCCGCGCAGGTGTACGGCGGCGAGATGCTCATCCGCGTCTCGCTGTTCGCACTGCCCTTCATCGCCCTGCAGGCGGGCTCAATCTTGCTTCCCGCGGAGGGCGGCAAACCCACCCTTGACGGCAGCAAACATAGCCAGGGCGGCAGCAAACGCCGCTCCTACCTTGCCGCGGGCGGCCTTGTGCTGGCCTGCACCCTGCTGGCCGTGATGACCGTGACGGGCCGGTTCGGCAACGCGCGGTATGACGTTTTCACCGACGACGAGCTGGCCGCCGTCGCGGCAGTGCAGCGTCTGGCACCCACCGGCTCGGCGCTCATTTCCGCCGCCCACCCGACTCCTTGGCGCAGCCAGGGCTACCTCGACCACCGGTACCGGACAATGGATGACCTGTGCCGGGCCGATTTGTCGACGGCGAAGTGCGGCCCGGTTGTCTACGACTATGCCCGGCATAGTCCTGGCGGCGCCGTCGTCCTGTTCACGCGCTCGTCGGAGGCCAGCCTCGTGCTCCAGGGCTTCACCAGCGAGGCCGGCTTCAATGAGCTCGAAGAGTGGCTGAGCACCCACCCTGGCGTGGAGCTTGCGTACAGCAACGCCGACGCCCGCGCTTACCGGGTGACGCCATGAACCGCATCAGCCGGCCCACCATGGCCCTCGGTATCTCAGCCGTCGTGCTGTCGCTCGTGACCCTCCTGGGGTTGCCGACACCGCTGCAGGCGGTGGCGGCGGCAGCCATCCTTATCCTGCTCCCCGGGCACGCATTGGCCCGGCTCACGCAGGTGTCCGACGTCGCGCTCCGTGTGCTGCTCGTCCTGGCTCTCGGCCTCGCCGTGCTCACGGCGGTGTCCATGGCGATGTTCTACCTCGCTGTGTGGTCGTGGCAGGCGTGCGTCGTCGCGATGGGTGTGATCACGGTTCTCGCGTGCCTGGCACGCGCACGGCAGGAGGTGTTGTCATGATTATCGACCTGATAGGGCTGTTTGCAGCTGCCGCGCTGCTGGTCACCCTCGTCGCGCTCGAGGTCAGGCATGTCGGGCCGAACACCGGGCAGCCCAGCCGCCACAGGATCCTCAGCCCAACGATGACCATTAGGGTGGTCGCCATCCTGGGCGCGATGTACCTGTTGCTTTTCCTGCCACGGGTGCTGGGACTGCTCGCGTGAGCCGGGCGGCCCGGTGGCGGCTGCTCAGCGACCTTCACCTGAATGTGTCCGACGACGACCCCCGCCACCCGGGAAGAGTGCTGGCCGAGTTCCTGCGCCGCGAGGTGCTGGCAGACTCCGATCCCGGGCAGCACGTCGTCTTTGTCGGTGACACGTTCGAGCTGGTCGGGCTCGCCGAGGAGGAAAGCGTGGCCCGGCTCGAGTCGATCCTCGCCCGCTATCCGGACGCCCACAGGGCTCTCGCGGCGTGTGCGGCGCGCGGGGTGCAGCTGCACTTCGTGTGCGGCAACCACGACGTGGAGCTTGCCCGGCCCTCCGTAGCCGCCCGCCTGTCGGCTCTGCTGTCACCAGCGGAGCCGGCACGGGTGCAGGTGTACCCGTGGTTCCTGCACGTGCCCCGCGTGCTCGTGGCAGAGCACGGGCACCAGCACCACGCGCTGCACAGGCTGCCCGAGGTGCTCCGCTCGGCGGTCAACGGCACCGATGAGCTGCACCTGCCGCCGCTCGCCGCCTGGCATGCCCATCCCTCCGGTTCACGCCTGAGCCGTGCCGGGGCCGTTGCCCGGGCCTGCCTGGCATCCGAACGGGCGGAACGCCGCGTCCGGGACGTCGCGTACGGAGAGCTGCTGCAGGCAGAGTCACTGCGGCTCGAGCTCGACGGACTGGCCGTTCGGGACCTGGCGCGCCTTTCCCGGTTCCGGACGGTATCGGCACTCCCGGTCGCCGCGACCCGCATGGTGCTCGCGGCCGCCGGACGCAGCATCGCCAGCGAGGAGGCTCCTGCTGCGGCGGGCCGGTTCGCACGGACCCTCGAGACGCACGGGTACGGGGTGGCCTGGTACGTCTCGGCCCACACCCACCGGGCACTCGAGTCGGCGCTCGAGGGCTGCCCCGCCACCCGGTACATCAACACCGGAACGTGGAGTTCAGACGTCCGCGGCAGCGGCCCTGACCAGTCGGACCGCCGCACCTTCCCGTATGCCCAGGTCGACGTCGCCAACGACGGCACCACCAGCGGCGGGCTGCGGTACTGGAGTCCCGACAGCTCCTGATTGGACGGATTCACCAGAAGTGCCCGTGTGCCTGCCCGGCGCACGGGCACTTCTGCGTTCCCACCGGACACTTCTGCGTTCCCACCGGGCGCTAGAACGACGGCGGGTGGCCCCGCAGGTGCCACGCAGGCAGGTCCCGGCCGGGGAGCCAAGGTTTGGATGTCAGGGTTCAGATGCCAGGGTTCAGATGCCAGGGCTATTCGATCCCGGCCGGCTGGCTTGCTGCCGCTGCCGGAAGCTGGAGCCTGTTCGGCGGCAACGGCCGCTTCATCAGCATCCCCAGGCGCCAGATGGCTATCACCGCTGCGCAGGCCTGGGCCCCCGACCAGAGCGCTGACACGCCGAGAAGCCCGAATCCGCTGGCGGCAAGCGGAGCCGGCGCCACGGCCAAAACGGCCGCGAACACAGCGACAGCCGTGGCCTCGGCCAGGCGTCCCTGTGCCCGGCACAGGCCGAAGTAGACCTGGGTCACGCAGCCCAGCAGGAGCGCCGGCACCAGGACCGGAAGCAGGCTGGCGGTCTCTGCGTATTCAGAGTCGAGGAACCCCAGAAAGTAGGGCCCCACCATGAGCAGCATCGCTCCGGCGAAGAACGTGAGGGTGAGGCTGGCCTTGAGCGCGGAGGACACCAGCCCAAGCCTCGACCGGCCCCCGGCCAGCGCGGTCTGCAGGGAGAGTCCGGATGACTGGGGAAAGAAGAAGACCGCCGATGCCATCATCCATGCCATGTACCAGGGCGCGGTTGCCGCCGGTCCGAGGGTAGCAGCCACCACCAGCGGAAGGAGATAGCCGGGGGCGCGGTCGGCGAGCATCAGGGCGTGGTTGGGCAAGCCGGGCTTCAGCAGCCGGAGGGCGCGGCCCGGTTTGAGCCCGTGCTTCCAGTCCGGTGCGGCACCGGCGCGGCTGAGCTGGCGCAGCCCGAGGATCACGCTCACCAGCGCGCCGGCAGCCACCGCTGCGACCACCACGGCCACGTCCCGCACCCCGACGGCCAAAGCAAATGCCAGGACGCTGAGCTGTACCACGCTCTGGGCGAGACTCCTGAGCAGGGCCCGGTCGGAGCGTTTTTGCGCAACGCCCACATGGTCCAGCTGATAGGCGACGACGGCAAACACCGCTGTTGCGAGGAACATCCCGGTCAGGACAGGGTCATGCCAGGCTGTGCCCACGCCTGATCCCAACGCAAAGGTCACACCGGCCACTGCACCGGCCAGGACGAGTGCCGCCACTGCTACAGCGACGAGGCTGCTGGCAATGAGGCGCCGCCCGCCGTCGCTCTGCTCCGGAAGCAGGGTGAGCGTGGCCTGGCCGATGCCCAGCATCCCAAGCTGCACGCTGAGAAGAGCTGCGGCCACTACGGCAGAGCCCATGCCGAGCTGCGCCGGCGGCAGCATGATCGCCGCGAGGGCCCAGAACAGGAATCCGGTGGCCACCGGCGCGAGCCTGGCGGCGCTCAGCCACGCCGCATTGCCGCCGACGGAGTGCCCGGTGGCAGGCGGACGCAGCAGCTCACCGAAGATAGACCTGTAGTTGTACACCAGGAAGCAGACCCAGTACGCCAAAAAGCGGGGCGCATGCAGCAGCGACAGACCGGCGCCGCGGATGGTGGCCAGAAACGGCAGCACCATGAGCCAGCCGTCGCGGAGTGGGTGCTTGCGGACGGTGCGGGCCAGCCCTGCGCCGTCCTGGAGCCACTGGTTCCGGGCGGCGTCAAACGTGTCCCTGAACCGGTGCCGCACGGCAGTAATGCTGGATACACCGAGCCGATAGCCCGCTTCTTCGAGCCTGATCCTGAGCTCGACGTCCTCGCCGGAACGGAAGGTGTCATCGAACGCTACGGACAGCAGGACTTTCCGGCGCATCAGGGTGGCGCATACCCCGAACCAGGTGCGGACCCGGCTGTGGTTATGGTGCCAGGCCAGTGCGGAACCCCAGTAACCGGGACCGTCAGCTTCGCTCTCCAGCCCGAACTGCAGGCCGTCATAGCCGCAGGCCTTGAACTCGTCGAGGAGCCCGCCCAGCGAACCTGGCGGCAGCACGACGTCGGCATCGATCAGCGCAACGATGTCCGAGCAGGCGTTCTGCACTCCGAGCATCCGCGCTGCAGGCAGTCCCATGCCTTCGTCCGAGATGACGCGGGCGCCCATGGACTGCGCGATCTTCACCGTATTGTCCGTGGAGCAGCCGTCCACCACGATGATCTCCCGCGGTTTTTCGGCGCGGATGGATGCCAAGCAGTCGCCCAGCCAGCGTTCTGCATTCCGCACGGGAACCACCACGGAAACTTCCAGATCGCTCACGTGGGCGCCCATATCACTCCTCGAGCTTGGAGCTGATCAGCCCTGCGACGTAGTCGGACGTGCGGTCGGCAGACCAGGAAGCGGGGATCCGGAGCAGGGAACACGGAACGCCGTCCAGGGCCCGGCGCACAACCGCTGCCTTCTGGCTGAAGAATTCCTCCAGCGGAACCAGTCCGGTTGCGCCGAGGGCCTCGATCAGCCGCCGTGACACCACCGGGAGCTCCGAATGGAAGTTCCCGACAATGCGGGAGGTCATCCATTCCTGGCTGCGCGTCTCCAGGCGGGCTTCGGAACCGTCATAGCGTTCGAGGAATATGGCCAGCCGGGTTAGCGCCGCCGAGGAGATGCCGTCCTGGCCGAAGACCAGTTCGGGATGGACCATGCGGTGCTCCGGTGACCACCGGCGGGTGAAGGCAGCGGTTTTCGGATAGCGGACAATCACCGGATGGACGGCCGTTGCAAGGTGGGCCACAGTATTTGTGAGCCAGCCCGGGGCCAGGGGTTTGCGGGCACCGCTGAACACCTCAGGGTAGATCCTGCGGTGGTGGGGCTTGAGGAACATGGGTTTCGCGTAGCCCATCAGCATGCCGTCGCCGTCCAGGAATGCCCAGTCGTCGGCCATGAACCGCACGCCTGGCATGGCCACGAGTTTGGCCACCGTGCTGGTCTTGCCCACCCCGCCCCATGCTGGGAGGAGGACGCCCGAGCCGCGGAAATCCACCACGGCCGCGTGGATCATGGCGGCGTTCTGCCTGATGCAGAGCCGGTCCAGCAAGGGGATGACGGCGGTCAGCAGCTCGCCGCGCCCCTGGACCGAGTAACCGTCCCGGGTTTCCTGAATCTGGACCCGGTCTGCGGGGATATGGAGCGATTCCGGCGTGAACCGGAAGGCATCCTCCGCGTGCGACTGCTCGGCAACCTCCGCCGTTTCCGCGCTGACATGCAGCCGGAGCGGGGCGCGGGACGGCCCCAGGAATGGAGCGAGCATGTCCCGCAGCTGCGCTTCGCCGGGAGTTCCCGCGTCCACGTCGATGCCCACCAGTCCATGGACGTCGAAGCTGGCGCCCATGGACGGGGCAGGATCCCGCACGAGGTCTTTTTCGGACTGGCTCATGGCCGCTTCCCCTTGAAGGTCCCCGCGGTGCGGGCACGATGATACTGCGGGTACATTCGGATCATTTGACTTCCCTCCAGCTGGCGTGTGGCTCGTGCGGCGCGAGGCCCGCGTCCGCCGGATCGAGGGGAAGCCGGCGTCCCCGGACGTACCCGCAGGTAGTGACGGCCAGGACGGCGACCGTGGCCATGGCGCGGCGGAGACCGGCGGGGTCGGTCCCGCGGATCCTGCCGGCTATGCCCGAGGCCACGGCACGCGGCAGCACGCTGCGGACGTACCTGCGCTCGGGTCCCAGGGCGCGCTTGTGGCCGACGATCTTGCTGACCATGGCTTTGGATATCCCCTCGGACCAGCCGCGCCGCAGCATGTAGCTCAGGGTGCCCCGCTGCTCGGGGACGTAGTGGTGCACCAGGGCGTCCGGTTCGTACACCACACGGCCTCCCGGCGAACCGATGACCGCCCGGATGCAGATCTCCGTTTCCTCGCAGCCCAGGGGCAGCGAGTTCTGGCGGCCAAGGGCAGTGTTGAAGCCTCCCACGACCTGGAGCACCTGTGAACGGAAGGACATGTTGGCGCCGATGACGTTCCGCACCTCGGCCGCCACTTTGGGCATGCCCCGGTGCGTGCAGCCAACGATCCAGTCCATCTCCTCACCGAAAAAGTCGGGCCGGCCGGTTTCCCAATCGGGCAGCACGCGCCCACCAACGGCCAGCACATCGGGGTCGTCGTAAAGGGCTCTCAGCCGCTCCAGCCAGTCCGGGGCGGCCACCGCATCGTCATCGAGGAAGGCAACGACGCCTGCGGTCGCTGCCGCGGCCCCTGTATTCCGGGCTCCGGAAAGGCCTTTGGGGCCGGTGTTCTCCAGGATCACGACGTCATCAACGGTGAAGATGAGCCGCTTGTAGAGGTCCACGTTGTAGTCCACCACAACGATGGTCTGCTGCGGCTGCACGGTTTGGGCGCGGACAGATTCGACGGCGGCCATCAGCCTGTCCCAGCGGTCTTCCGTGTAGGAACAAATCACGACAGAAACGGCTGGCAACCCTTCAGTGTGGTTCACCTTAATCACCCGCTATCAGGCCAAGGACGGTTGCCGGATCCGTCGGAATGTGGGGGAGGGTAATGCTGGGATACCTGTATTTCACCCGTCGTAGCGATTCAGGCCGGGCGCCGGCCGTGGGTGCTTCCCAGCCCACGCATTCACGCGCCAGGGTCCGCAGGACGCGCCAGCCGTCCCGGAAGGTATGAAGATTGGAACTGCCGGAGATCCGGGTGAGCTCGTTGCTGGGAACCTCGGCGATTCGCAGCCCCGCCCTCGACGCGCGGACGATCAGCTCGGTTTCGATCTCGAACCCCTCTGATTCCAGCTCGAGGATCTGCAGGCACTCCCGCCGCATGGCGATGTAGCCGTAGCAGAGATCTGAATAGTTGCTGTGCAGCACCAGATTGGCCAGGCGGGTCAGGGTGCGGTTGCCGGCGCTGCGGAGCAGCGTAATGTCTTCGGACCCCCCGCCGGTGACATACCTTGAGCCCTTGACGAAGTCGAATTCATGCTGGAGAGGCGTGACGAACCAGCCGATCTCCTGCGGATCCATGCTCCCGTCGGCATCCAGCATGACGATGATGTCTCCCGTCGCCGCAGCCAGGCCCGCCCGTACGGCGAAGCCTTTGCCGGCTTGCGGTTCCGAGACCACCACCACGTCCAGGCGCAGGGCCCGCGCGACGTCGACAGTGCTGTCCAGCGAGCGCCCGTCGATAATCACCACTTCGTCCACGTACGAGGGCATACGGCGCAACACCCAGGGAAGGTTCATGGCTTCATTCAGGGTGGGAATCACCACGCTAATTGAGGCCAGCGGAACGGGCGCCGAAGTCGGTGCGTGGACAGTTGAAACGTGTATAGGGATGGTCACTAGCCTCACCACTCATTGGAGTCGTTTGCCTATGCCAGTCCCGAGCAGCCTTCCCGGCTGGATACGAGAATTTGAAGCGCCTGCTGCTGCGGTCCTGGCAACTTGCGTGCACTCCCCCTCGAAACATGTTCAGCCGACCAACTTGTAAAAAGCTTGGGATTTCTTAAACCACCCCAGTTTTAGGGGTCAGGGATTCCTTGGAAACCCCTAGGTCCCGGTGCCACACTTTCCCCATGGCCACCCCAGCGCGCGGACCTCGCCTAAAACATCCCATGCGGCGCTTCGGTGTGATCGCCGCGGTGGCGACGCTCACTGCGTGCGGCTTTATCGCCGGCCCGGTGGCCATGGAAGGGCAGAAGCTGTCTCCGGACCAGGTGCCCGCGCCGGAACCGTCCGGGTCGTCTGCACCGGTGCCCTCGGTTTCACCGTCCAGGGCGGCGGGATCTGCAAGGGGCACCTCGCCGAAACAATCAGCGGCAACGCCCTCTGCCGCCGCGCCCCCTGCCGCGGCGCCGCCCGCAGCCACCCAGTCGGCAGCACCGCGTCCCGCACCCGAACTTCGTGCGCAAGAACAGCCCGCGGCGGAGCAGCCCGCCCGGAAGCGGCAGCAGTCCGACGCTGCGCTGGTGCACAAACTGCCAACAGGTGACCTTCCCGGCTGGAAGCAGGTCTTCCGGGAGCAGTTCGACAAGGGCGACGTGCCGGTCGGGGCCTTTCCGGGCCCGGCTTATTCCGCCAAATGGAGTGCGGGATATAAGGACGGAACGCCGGACACTGCAGGGCAAAAGGGAGCGAAATCGGGCTATTACCCGTCCAAGGTGCTGAGCGTAAAGAACGGCATGCTGGACTGGTACCTCCACTCGGAGGACGGCATCGCCATGGGCGCGGCGCCCAGTCCCAAAATATCGTCCGACAACACTGTCCCGTCCCGGGATCCAAGCCTGCTGCCGCGACACAACAGCCTGTTGTACGGGAGGATTTCGGTGCGGTTCAAGGCCGACGCCCTGCGCGGCTACAAAATTGCCTGGCTCCTGTGGCCGGACAGCGGGGTCTGGCCCCGGGACGGGGAGATAGATTTCCCCGAGGGGGACCTTGCCCGGTCCTTCTACGGTGCTGCGCACTACCGGGGGAATGATCCTTCGGCGTCTGACATGTTCCGGTCAGAGGTTTTCTTCACGGATTGGCATGTTGCCACGATCGAGTGGAGTCCGGGCAAGGTCGAATTCATCCTTGACGGCAAGTCGCTGGGAGCCAGCACCACATTGACGCCCAACACGCCCATGCATTATCTGCTTCAGACGGAGGCGTGCCTTCCCCGCTGTCCCGCCCCACAGACAGCCGGGCACGTATACCTGGACTGGATCGCAGTCTGGAAGCGGGCGTGAGCTCCTGCCGGGCTATTTCCGCCCGATGCTGAAGCTGTCCGTGAAGGTGTACCCGTTCGCCGGGACGAACTTTGCTGAGAGCCGGTCTTTGGTGGCGGTCACATCCAGGGTGCCGAGGGCGGCGTCGCGGTTCTTCCCGGACCAGGCCGCAAAGTAGCCCGCTTCCGGATCCTGGTCGTCGACGTCGTACAGCCCCACTCCGCCGGTTCCGACGGTGACGAAGACGGTTCCCGCGCCCTGCGCCATCGTGCCGCCGGAGCTGGCGAGGCAGCCTGCGGAAAATGTATCCGGCACCAGCAACGGGCACTCCTGGCCGGGGCCCAACTGGTGGCTCCGCTGGTAGATGTGGTCGTGGCCAGACAGCACCAGGTCGGCCTTCTTGTCGATCAGCAGGTTTGTGAGGTCCTGTCCGGCCTGGCAGCTGTATCTGCCCACGCTGAGGCAGGGCGTGTGCATCCCGACGACGGTCCAAGGGATCTGCTTGGACCTCGCGTCATCGAGGGCGGCCGCCGTCCACTGCCAGCGCTCGCTGCCGCTCGCGTAGTCAAGGGTGTTCCCGTCGCGGAACTTGATGCCGGGGGACAGCATGATGAAGCGCACCAGTGGCTTCCGCTCCGGATAGTCCGCGTACCACTGCGTGCCGTACTCACCCTGCATCCCGGAAAGCCTGTTGGGCAGGCAGTTGACGATATTGGCGATGTCTCCGTCGTGGCCGTCGCTCTCGTGGTTTCCCGTGACCACCTCGTAGGGAAAGTCCCCGCCCAGCTTGCCGGTGACCATGTCACAGAATTCCTGCTCGCGGCCTGCCTCGTAGGAGAAGTCCCCAAGGGCCAGGTTGAGTTCAGGACGGAGCCCGCTGACCGTGTCCAGGACTTCCCTCGCTCCGCTGCCCAAACCAATGTCACCCTGGGCGGTGAAGTGGACAGCGCCCGGGACTGGTCTGGCTACGGATGAAGGCGGACGCTGGGTCCCCGGGGGCGGCAGGGGCGTATCCCCTTGGCAACCGGCGAGCAGCAGTGCCATGGCTATAGGGCCGGCGAGGGCAAGGCCGGACCGTCTGCGCTGCTTCGACAGTCCGGTCATGATCCCCAGTATCAGGGAACGGTGCGGTTTCCCGGAACTGTGGAGTATTAGCGGACGCGGCCATGTCACGGAACTGCACCCTGGCCGTTGCGGGCCGAGGCCCGGGAACTGACCCCTCGGGCCCGGTGACAGACTCGTAATCGAAAATGACAAAACTTGTCATTTCTGCTTAGGCTCGCAGGTGGACCGATACCCCGGCGTTTAGGAGCCTCACGTTGAAGATCGCGAAAACCCTGGCTGCGGCCGCCACAACAGTGCTGGCCTGTGTTCTGAATGCCGGGCCGGCCCAGGCTGCCGGTGAAGTTCCCTCTCCTGTTGGCGGCGGAACTGTCAGCAAGGACATCGCGGGCGGTACCACCACTACGGTTTCAGCCGCCCCCTACGTGGCGCAAGTTTCCTTTGATTCCGCAGGCAGAAATGTCCTGTGCGCTGGCAGCCAGATCGCGGCGGCCTGGGTTATCACCGCCAAGCACTGCAATTCAGCAAGCCTGAGGTCGGTTCGCCTGGGCACCAGCCATCTTGGGACGGGCGGTGCCGTCCGGCCGGTGGCTGCCCGCTACCCCGCCCCAGCCGGAGATGTCCTTCTGCTGAAGCTGTCCACGCCGTACTACGGATCCTATGTGGGGCTCTCCAGCTCTTTTCCCGCCACGGGAGCGTCCGGGAGTGTGTATGGCTGGGGCGACCAGTCCGAAGGTTCCGGTGCGATGTCCTACTACCTCAAAGCCGCCCAGGTCTCGGTGGTGTGGCAGGGAGTGGACAATTACGGCGGCCCGTCCGTGCGGAGCCGGTCCGGGAGCGGCCACCCGCTCAGTGGGGATTCGGGCGGACCGCTGATCGTGAACGGCAAACTGGCGGGGGTCCTGTCCACGTCGGACTTCCTGCCGGCCCGGAACCCCGCCAGTTACGGCGCTTACTACAACAACCACGCCTCCGTGGTCCGGAACCTCGCCTGGATTACCAGCGTCTCCGGGGTTCGCGGCTCCTAGGTCAGAGGCTCCCGGAGGGGCGGCGCTGGCGGCCAGGGAGGCCGGGCGGCCCGCTACATGCCGGGCAGATCGAGCGTTTCGTACACCTGAATGCTCGCGCCAGGCATCATGAGGTGCGGGTGCCCCTCGAGCAGGGCCAGCGCGCCGTCCATGTCCTCGGCCTGCAGGATGCCGTAGCCGCCGACGTTCGTGTTGGTGTCCGTGGTACCCGACTGGCTAACCTCCTTGCCGGCGCCCAGGGGCTGGCCCATGTCCACGATGCCGCTGCCCGCGCGGGATGCCCACTCCATCCAGGCCTTCATGCCCTCCTGTGCGGCCTCAGGGGTGCTTTCCGCCATCTGGGATTGTGCCGACTGCGGTGCGTTGTAAAGAACTACGAACTTCTTCATTCCCGGTCCTGTCTCTGCGGTAGTGGTCACTGGACACGTCGATCCTAGGGGGATTCGCCCGGCGGCGATACAGTTCAAGGGCCACCGTTCACGGAAAATTCGCCGCCCGGCCAAGGGTATTTCGCTGTGGGAAAACTTGGCCGGGAAGACCTGAAAAGCAAAGTTGAGCGTAGTAGACTCAAGTTAGCTAAACCGTCTTCGAAAGGAGCTCTCTTTGGACGTCAAATTCACCACCAAGAGCCAGGAGGCTCTTTCGGCTGCCGCCATGAACGCCTCCACGGCCGGTAACCCGCAGGTGGAACCCGCCCACCTGCTCAAGGCGCTGATGGATCAGCGCGAGGGCGTCGCCGTCGCACTCCTGCGCGCCACCGGCGCGGACCCGGACGTTGTCAGCGTGCAGGCCAGCACCGCCATCAAGGCCCTTCCCGCCTCCTCCGGAAGCTCGGTCCAGCAGGCCCAGCTGTCCCGCCCCTCCCTGCAGGCGATCCAGAATGCCCAAAACGAGGCGGACAAGCTGGGCGATTCCTTCGTCTCCACCGAGCACCTGCTGCTCGGGCTGTCGGCGGGAAGCGACGGCGTGGGGAGGCTGCTGCGCGACGCCGGCGCGTCCCATGAGGCACTGGCTGCGGCGCTCCCGGGTGTCCGCGGCGACCGCAAGGTCAACTCGCCCGATCCGGAGAACACCTTCCAGGCGCTGGAGAAATTCGGCACTGACCTTACTGCCGTCGCACGCTCGGGGAAGCTTGATCCCGTCATCGGCCGGGACAGCGAAATCCGGCGCGTGGTGCAGGTGCTCAGCCGCCGCACCAAGAACAATCCGGTCCTGATCGGCGAGCCCGGCGTCGGCAAGACCGCCGTCGTGGAAGGTCTCGCCCAGCGGATGGTGGCGGGCGACGTGCCCGAGAGCCTGCGCGGCAAGACCCTGATCGCACTGGACCTGGCCTCCATGGTGGCCGGCGCCAAGTACCGCGGCGAGTTTGAGGAGCGGCTCAAGGCCGTGCTTGAGGAGATCAAGAACTCCGAAGGCCGCATTGTCACGTTCATCGATGAGCTGCACACGGTGGTGGGTGCCGGGGCGGGCGGCGAGAGTGCCATGGACGCCGGCAACATGCTCAAGCCGATGCTGGCCCGTGGTGAACTGCGGCTGATCGGGGCCACCACCCTCGACGAATACCGCGAGAACATCGAGAAGGACCCTGCCCTGGAGCGGCGCTTCCAGCAGGTGTACGTGGGGGAGCCCAGCGTGGACGACACCATCGGCATCCTCCGCGGCCTCAAGGAACGCTACGAGGCCCATCACAAGGTTGCCATTGCCGACTCCGCGCTGGTGGCGGCCGCGACGCTGTCCAACCGCTACATCTCCGGGCGCCAGCTGCCGGACAAGGCGATCGACCTCGTGGACGAGGCCGCCTCCAGGCTCCGCATGGAGATCGACTCCGCGCCGGAGGAGATCGACCAGCTGCGCCGCGCCGTGGACCGGCTCACCATGGAGGAGCTTGCGCTGCAGGGCGAGACGGACGCGGCGTCCGTCGAGCGCCTTGCCGCCTTGCGCGCAGACATGGCGGACAAGAAGGAGCAGCTGGCCGGGCTGAATGCCCGCTGGGAGGCCGAGAAGGCCGGCCTGAACCGCGTGGGCGACCTGAAGGCGAAGCTCGATGAGCTGCGGTCCACCGCGGACAAGGCGCAGCGCGAGGGTGACCTGGAAACGGCATCCCGCATCCTCTACGGCGAAATCCCGGCACTGGAGCGTGAACTGAACGACGCCGCGG
The DNA here is from genome assembly GCF_042668165.1 of Arthrobacter sp. NPDC057388. Classification (NCBI taxonomy): domain Bacteria; kingdom Bacillati; phylum Actinomycetota; class Actinomycetes; order Micrococcales; family Micrococcaceae; genus Arthrobacter; species Arthrobacter sp. NPDC057388. The sequence continues at coordinate 22,846 of NZ_JBHVBL010000004.1, read as the reverse complement.
AGGCAGAAGCCGCCGTCGCGGACAAGGCCGCGCTGATGGTGGCGGAGGAAGTCACCGCCAACGACATTGCGGAGGTCATCGCGGCGTGGACCGGCATTCCGGCCGGCCGCATGCTGCAGGGCGAAAGCCAGAAGCTGCTGCACATGGAGGAGGAACTCGGCAGGCGGCTGATCGGCCAGTCCAAGGCCGTCACCGCCGTATCCGACGCGGTCCGCCGCGCCCGGGCCGGCATCAGCGACCCCAACCGGCCCACCGGGTCCTTCCTCTTCCTCGGCCCCACCGGCGTAGGCAAAACCGAGCTGGCCAAGGCGCTCGCGGACTTCCTGTTCGACGACGAACGCGCCATGGTGCGGATCGACATGTCCGAGTACAGCGAGAAGCATTCCGTGGCCCGGCTCGTGGGTGCGCCCCCAGGGTACGTCGGCTACGAGGAGGGCGGCCAGCTCACTGAGGCCGTCCGCCGGCGGCCGTACTCCGTGGTGCTGCTGGACGAGGTGGAGAAGGCCCACCCCGAGGTGTTCGACATCCTGCTGCAGGTGCTCGACGACGGCCGCCTCACCGACGGCCAGGGCCGCACCGTGGACTTCCGTAACGTCATCCTGGTGCTGACCTCCAACCTGGGCAGCCAGTTCCTCGTGGATCCCACCCTGGACGCAGAGGCCAAGCGCAACGCGGTGATGGCCACCGTGAATGCCAGCTTCAAGCCGGAGTTCCTGAACCGGCTGGACGAGGTGGTGCTGTTCGATCCGCTGTCAGTTGACGAGCTCGCGCGGATCGTCGAGCTGCAGGTGGCGGAGCTGGCCAAGCGCCTGCATGACCGGCGGCTTTCGCTCGAGGTCACCGAAGGGGCCCGCGCCTGGCTGGCCATGTCCGGCTTTGACCCGGCGTACGGCGCACGGCCATTGCGCCGCCTCGTGCAGCGCGAAATCGGCGACCGGCTGGCCAAGGCCATCCTCGCCGGCGAAATTTCCGATGGCGACACCGTCCTGGTGGACACGGCAGCAGACCTCGGAGAACTCACCGTGGCGGGCCTGGAGGCTTTGTCAGGACCCGACGGCGGGGCTCCCGCCGGCAGCGGACTTACCGTCCGCCGCCGGGACTAAGCCCCCGGGAATATCAGAAACCCGGTGGCGTAGCGGGAGCGGGAACGTCATCAGGGCAGCAGGCTTGCCTTGATGATGTTCCCCGACGCCGTGACGTAGCAATCCACGCGGCGGTCGCCCTTGGCCCAGCTGGAGGTGCTCGGGTAGGCGAGGCGGTAGTTCAGGTTGTAGGCATTGGACTTCTCCGTCAGGGCCGCCGCCTGGCAGGTTTCCCTGGCCTTGGTCTTCATGGCCTCACGGCCCGGGTACCCATCACCGTCCGCGTAATGCGTGACCGCCACCAGCTGGGCGGAGTGGTCGGTGGTGCACGCAACCACTGTCGACTTGGACGCCTCCGGGTCGAAGTCCTTGAAGCAGTCGCCCACCCGGAAATCCAGCGGACTGACGCTGGCCAGGGGCAGGCTGGGCCTTGGCGATGCCCCCGGGGCGGCCGGCGCGGCGGCGGTGGGGTCCGCCGCCGCGGCAGGCCGGTTTGCGGACTGCATCGTGGCGGCGGCCAGGAGCGAGGCCAGGAGCCACACGAGCAGGCCGCCCACCACCAGCAGCGCGGCGAGAAAGCCGGCCTTGAGCAGATTTTGCCGCGCCTCGGGCTTGCCGAGCCCGGAGCGGAGCGAACCGGCCAGTCCCTGGATTCTGGCTGATGCTTGGAACCTGGCTGACGTGGACTCCGCACGTGCGGGCTCCGCTGATGCAGGCTCTGCAGGTTTGGGCTGCCCGGTCTCCCCGGACTGTGCGGGCTGTACGGCGACGGTTCGTGCCGGCCCGTCTTCCCCGTGGCTGGGATCGTTGTCATTCATGTGGGCGCGGCACCCCTTCCTGGCTTTCGCTCGGCGGTGAGCATCCGGCAGCCTGCGTTTCCGCGGTGTGGCCAGGGCGGCCAGCGGCCGGATCCCCATGCCCGCTTAATTCAGTCGTTCAGGAGACTCTATCGAACAAAAAAATTCTGCGAGCCCCGAATTGCCGCGGAGAAGCAGGCTGCCGGTGCCTCCGAAGGGCGCCGTGGCAAGCAGATGCCGCCGAAAGCATGTAATCTAGGGGTACGACAAATTGACCAATCATTCCGGGGCCTCACCATCGCCAAAGGTGACCACCTCCGGTCCAAGTACAAAAGGGGGTCACGCCATGGGGCGCGGCCGTCAAAAGGCAAAAGCTACCAAGCAGGCTCGGGACATCAAGTACTACTCCCCGAACACCGATTATTCGGCCCTACAGCGTGAGCTCACGGGTCCGGGAAGTCGTGCCACGAGCCATTTCGCGAATGAACCGGTTGAGCCGGACTATTCAGCCTACGTGGATAAGTACGCGGACGATTTGGATGAAGACGACGACGAGGTAGACAGCCGTCGTATCGGTTAGCCGTTCCCGCTGACCTGCCGAAAGGCAGCCGGCTGAACGCCGCCGTCGTACACCTCCCGGGCAGTTCCCGCATTCGGGGTGCCCGCCCCCTGCCTGTCCTTGGCATCTGGCCAGAGTCGGATATCCGGTCTTAGCCGGAGCCTTGGCGCAAGGGGACCAATCCGGTGTTGTCACAGCTATCAAGGCCCGTTGGGCACGCCAGTCTTTGGCGTGCCCAACGGGCCTTTGGCGTTTAGGCTGGAGGGAAACCAGCCAACGAAGGGATGCGGACGTATGGTGCAGCGCAGCGGGTACAGCGTGGGGGAGCTCTGCTGGGCGGACGTCCAGACGCCGGACGTGGCGGCTGCCAAAGCCTTCTACGCCGCCGTTTTCGGCTGGCGCTACGAGGATTTTCCAACCCCGGACGGACGCAGTTACGCAAAGGCGTTCCTGGATGACGATCTCGTGGCCACGGTGGCACCCCAGCCGCAGCACGGCGGTGCGCCGCGGCCCGCACACTGGAACGTCTACTTCGCCGCGGTGGACGCCCGGGCTGCCGCCGAGGAAGCCCCGCACGCCGGTGGCGCCGTCCGGTTCGGGCCGGAGGATATCGGAGACACCGGCACCATGGTGTTCGTTGACCCGCCGGGAGGGGGCGCCACAGGCATCTGGCAGGCCGGAACGCACCTGGGCAGTGCCCGGCACCATGAGCCCGGTGCATTCGCGTGGGCCGAACTTCTCACGCCTGAGCCGCAGGCCGCCGTCGGATTTTTCCAGCAGCTGTTCGGGCACGAGGTGACCGAGTATCCGCAGGACGACGGCGGCACCTACACCACGCTGATGGTGAACGGCACGGAGGTAGCCGGCATCGCCCCTGCCCCGGAAGATGGCGAGGACGACGAGGGCGGCGAGACCGGTAGCCTCGGCTGGCAGGTGTATTTTGGCGTCTCCAGTGTCAAGGAGGCCGTGCTGTCCGCGGTGGCCGCCGGAGCCGAGGTGCTGGTGGAGCCGGAATTCGCTGAGGACGGCGGCAGCATTGCCACCCTGAAGGACCCGCAGGGCGGGGTTTTCAGCGTCCTGGAGGTTTAAAAACGCATCGAGTGCTCCCCACCGGCCCCCTAGCCTCGCAGGCTCGGCCAGGGAACCCTGCCGGCCTGGTCCCAGCCGCCCTTATGAAGGTTCTAAACGGCCGTTACGGAGCACTCGATGTGCGTGTGTTAGCTAGGCGTAGGCGTTGACCAGCTGAACGGCGCCGCCGTCCACACCCTTGGCGCCCTGCACGTAGTCCGGCCCGGTCTTCACCACGGCGTCGGAATCGGCGCTGACGGAACCCATGATCCAGGACGGCAGGCCGCGCTCGTTTAGGCGGGCCACGGCTGCGTCCGCGGCCTCGGGGGAGACCACGGCCACCATGCCGACGCCGAGGTTCAGCGTGCGCTCCAGATCGGCCAGCGGAACGCGGCCCAGCTCGGAGACGAGCTTGAAGATGGCCGGCAGCTCCCAGGTGGAGCGGTCAACGGTGGCCACGAGGCCCTGCGGCAGCACGCGCGCCAGGTTGGCGGCCAGGCCGCCACCGGTGACGTGGCTGAAGCCGTGCACGGCCTTTTCGGCCGTGACGGGGAAGGCCCGCGCCAGGTCCAGGCAGTCGGCGGCGTAGACGCGGGTGGGTTCCAGGAGTTCCTCGCCCAGCGTGCGGCCGAGCTCGGAGACCTGGCGGTCAAGGGCCCAGCCGGCGTGGTTGATGACGCGGCGGACCAGCGAGTAGCCGTTGGAGTGCAGGCCGGAGGAGGCCATGCCGATCACCACGTCGCCTGCGCGGACGCGGTCCGGTCCGAGCAGCGCGTCGGCTTCCACAACACCGGTTGCGGCACCGGCGACGTCGTATTCGTGTTCGCCCAGCAGGCCGGGGTGCTCGGCGGTTTCGCCGCCCACCAGGGCGGTGCCGGCCACGGAACAGGCGGCCGCGATGCCGCGGACGATGTCCGCGATGCGCTCCGGAACAACCTTGCCGCAGGCGATGTAGTCGGTCATGTACAGCGGCTCGGCGCCCACCACCACGATGTCGTCAACCACCATGCCCACGAGGTCGTAGCCGATGGTGTCGTGGATGTCCATGGCCTGTGCGATGGCCACCTTGGTGCCCACGCCGTCAGTGGAGGTTGCGAGCAGGGGCTTCTTGTAGGTGAGGAGCTTCGAGACGTCGTAGAGGCCTGCGAAACCGCCGACGCCGCCAATCACCGACGCGTTGTGGGTCGCCTTGACGGCGTCCTTCATGAGTTCGACGGCGCGGTCCCCGGCTTCGACGTCCACACCGGCGGCCGCGTAGGTGATGCCGGTGTTGTTCTGGGCAGCATTCATGTCAGCAGTGGAGGAAGCGGAAGTCATAGGGACTCTTTCTTGTCAGCGCCGACGGTTGCAGCGTCGTGGTGGAGATCGGGCACGCGGTCTTCGTCGGTGAGCAGGTTCTCGAGCTCTGAATCAGGCCCCGGGTCACAGCCCGTGGCGCCCGGCTTTTCGGCGGGGTCCTCGGTCACCGGAATGCTCTCCGGGTTGCCGGGGGTGGCGGCGGCCGGCTCGATGGCGGCTTCCGCAGTGGCGCCGGCAGTCCCGGCGCTGGCAGTCCCGGCGGCGGGGGCGCCGGTGCTGCCGGAAGCGGCAGGCAGGCCGCCCAGGTCCGTGCGTTCCAGCAGGTTCTTGCCGAGCTTGTCGGCGCCGGGCAGCTCGATCGGGTACTTGCCCGTGAAGCATGCCGTGCAGAGCCGTTCGCGCGGCTGCTGGGTGGCCCCGATCATGCCGTCTTCGGAAATGTAGGCCAGGGAATCGGCGCCGATGGCCTGGGAGATCTCCTCGATGGTGGCTCCGTTGGCGATGAGCTCCGCACGGGAGGCGAAGTCGATGCCGTAGAAGCAGGGCCACTGGACCGGCGGGGAGGAAATCTTGACGTGGACCTCCTTGGCCCCAGCCTCCCGGAGCATACGCACGATGGCGCGCTGGGTGTTGCCGCGGACGATCGAGTCATCCACCACCACGACGCGCTTGCCGCGGATGACGGATTCCAGGGCGTTGAGCTTCAGCCGGATGCCCAGCTGGCGCAGCGTCTGCGAGGGCTGGATGAACGTGCGGCCCACGTAGGAGTTCTTGACGAAGCCGTGCGCAAACGGGATGCCGGATGCCTCTGCGTAGCCGACGGCCGCGGGGGTGCCGGATTCGGGAACCGGGATGACGATGTCCGCCTCATGGGTGTTCTCGCGCGCCAGCTGGCGGCCCATCTCCACGCGGGATTCATACACGGACCGGCCGGCGATGGCGGCGTCCGGGCGTGCAAGGTAGACGTATTCGAATACGCAGCCGGCCGGCGTCGGATCCGCGAAGCGGCGGGAGCGCACGCCCTGTTCATCGATGGCGATGAATTCGCCGGGCTCGATCTCCCGGATGAAGCTGGCGCCGACGGTGGCGAGGGCGGACTGTTCGGACGCCACCACCCAGCCGCGCTCCAGCCGGCCCAGGCAGAGCGGGCGGATGCCGAAGGTGTCGCGGGCCGCGTACAGGGTGCCTTCGTCCATGAAGACGAAGCAGAAGCCGCCGCGGATCTTGGGAAGCAGTTCGAGGGCGGTCTCCTCGAGGGTCTTGCCCTCTTCGCCTTCCAGCAGCGCCGTCACCAGGGCGGTGTCCGAGGTGTTGCCCTGCTTCATTTCGCCGCTGAGCTGGCCGCCGTTGCGCTCATGGATCATGGCGTTCAGTTCGGCGGTGTTGGTGAGGTTGCCGTTGTGCGCCAGTGCCACCGTGCCGGTGGCGGTAGCGCCGAGGGTGGGCTGGGCGTTGGCCCAGTGGCTGGCGCCGGTGGTGGAGTAACGGCAGTGGCCGACGGCCAGGTGCCCGGTCAGGGTGTTCAGCGTGGTCTCGTCGAAGACCTGGGATACGAGGCCCATGTCCTTGTAGACGTTGATCCGCTTGCCGTCGCTGGTGGCTATACCAGCCGACTCCTGACCGCGGTGCTGCAGCGCGTACAGCCCGTAGTAGGTAAGTTTTGCTACTTCTTCACCTGGTGCCCAGACGCCGAAGACGCCGCAGGCGTCCATCGGGCCCTTTTCGCCAGGGAGAAGATCATGAGAAAGTTTTCCATCGCCGCGTGCCACTGGTCGATTATCTCACGTCATGAGGTAAGGAATTTCCGGCCGCCCGATTATGACCGGGGGCCCGCACCGCCGTCGGCGTCGTCTCCAGCCTCTTTCCCGGTCTCTGGAACGGCTTCGACCACGCCGCGGCGGGCGCGGCGGACGCTGGCCCGGTCCAGCACCAGGGCGGCAACTGCGCCGAGAATCACACCGGCGGCGGCGCACGGCACCATGAAGAAGCCGTAAACGGCGCCGCGGTCGTAACTGGCGTCGCCGGGCAGGGCGAACGCAATGACCGCCGCCGCGGCGAAGCCCACCAGCCCGCCCAGGATCAGGAAGGGAACATACTTGGGGGCACGCCGGACGGTGATCTCGCGGCGTTCCGGAACTTCGTGCCGTTCGGGGGCGGGCTGGTCGGAAGACATGCCATCTAGCCTACTGTCATCCCGCCCGCCGGTCCGCCGCGGCAGTTTCAGCCCTGCCCGTGCAGGCCTGTTCTTCTTCAGGCCCGCACCAGCCGCTGCCGCTGCTCGCCCAGGAGGTCCCCGCCGGACAGCCGCATGACGTCCCCGGCCTTCAGGTACGGAAAGCGCCCGGACAGCGCCACGCCCTCCGGCGTCCCGGTGGTGATGAGGTCGCCGGGTTCCAGCACCATGTACTGCGAAAGCCGGCGGACCAGTTCGGCAGGACCGAACACCATGTCCGCCGTCGAACTGTCCTGCCGGGGCTCGTCATTGACCCAGGACGCGAGACGGATATCGTCAGCGTCCACCGCTGCGGCGGGCACCAGCCAGGGCCCCACCGGGTTGAAGGTGGGGCAGGACTTGCCCAGCGACCACTGGGGCCCGGAATGCTCCAGCTGGTATTCGCGCTCGGAGACATCGTTGGACAGGACATAGCCGGCGATGCAATCGGCGGCCTCTGCGTCCGATGCCAGATAGCTGGCCCTCCGGCCGATGACCACGCCCAGCTCCACCTCCCAGTCCACGCTCTGAGCGCCCGGCGGGATGACAACGTCGTCGTCGGGGCCCACCACGGTGTTGGGATGCTTGAAGAAGATGATGGGGCGCTCCGGCACGGGAAGGCCTGATTCGGCGGCGTGCGCGGCGTAGTTCAGTCCCACCCCGATCACGGCGCCTGGCCTGGCGATCGGCGCGCCGATGCGCTTGCCGTCGACCGTCACCCGGGGCAGGCCTGTCAGGTCCAGGTCCGGCAGCTGGCCGGCCCAGGTCTCAAGGAAGTTCCCGTCAATGTCCTGGGTGACGGGCCGCAGGTCATAGGCCTGGCCGTCGTCGTCGATGACCACCGGGACCTCATTGCCTGCCTGGCCAATGCGCATCAGCCGCATGCTGTCTCCTTTCAGCTGCCGCGGTAGGTGGAGTAGGCGAACGGGCTCAGCAGCAGCGGCACATGGTAGTGCTCGGTGCCGGTGACCTCGAAGACCAGGTCCACCTCCGGGAAAAATGTGGTGCCGCCCTGCCGGGCGTAGTACTCGCCGGTGGCGAAGTTGAGCCGGTAGTTCCCTGGGGCCAGGACTTCCGGCCCCAGGTCCTTCGCGCGGCCGTCCGCATCGGTGGTGCCGCTGGCCAGCTCAGTCCACTTGCCGCCGTCGTTCGCGTAAAGTACGACGGCGACACCCGCCGCCGGGCGTCCGGCGCCAGTGTCCAGGATGTGGGTGGTTACGTGCGAAACGCTCATTCGCTGATCACTCCTTCAAGGCGCAGCAGGGCGATTTCCCGCAGCTGCTGGGCAACGATGGCGTCTTCCTGTGCCGGGGTATTGGCCAGGCGCTCGTTCAGCGCGGCCAGGATTTCGGGGGCGGTGCGGCCGGCGGCGCGGATCAGGAAGACCCGGCCGAACTTTTCCTCGTACGCACGGTTTCCGCGGGCGAGGGCGTCGGCCACCTCGGCATCGGCAGGGTCCACGCCCGCCTGTTCGGACCTGGACATGGCGGCCTCGGTGGTTTGCGCGGCGGGGCGTTCGCCGATCCGGGGGTGGTGCGCCATGGCGGCTTCCACCTCCTCCGCGGTGAACGGTGCCGCGGCGTCCCGGGCCCCGGCCAGGAGCTCCTGGACGGAGTCGAACGGGCGGGCATCAGCGACCTGGTCAACCCAGCGCTGGACATCGATGCAGGGGCGCAGGACTGCGCTGGCAGCGTCCCGGTCCGCGGCATTGAATTCGGCAAGCTTCACGTTGTGATCCTCAAGCAGATGCTGGCATCCATGGTGACGGCTATGCGGAAGTCCGGGTCCTCTCCCGGGGCCCGCCATTCCTGATTAGCAATCGCGAGTTCCGCATCATGGAACTGTTATTTCAGCATACGTAATAGTGAAGCCGAGTAAGTCCGCCGGTGTCAAGAGAGTACAACAAGGACTGAGCCTCGCCGGATAGTATCGGCGCGGGGGGCTTGACGCTGGGTCGGAGTCCCGCGCGGCGAAAGGGGGAGGGATGAAAGGGACCGGCGCCCGGACACTCCCGGAGCAGGATATCGACCGGCAGCCAGCCCTTCAGGCTTACGGCTTGCTGGGCGGCCAGGAAGCCGGGGCTTCCCCGCCTCCCGGCGCTGCTTCCCGCCCCGCTGCCCGCACGGCACTGGACAACCTTGTGGACCTGGCGGCCAAGCTGTGCAACGTTCCCTTCAGCGTGGTGAACGTGATTACCGCGGACCAGCAGCGCCAGATCGCGGCGTCCGGCGTCGAGCCGGGGATCTGCTCGCGCGAGGACTCGATGTGCGCCCGGGTGTTCCTGGCCCGGGAGACCACCGTGGTCCGCGATGCTTCCGCGGATCCGCGGTTTGCCAATAATCCGTTTGTGACCGGCGAGATCGCCAAGGTCCGCTTTTACGCCTCGGTACCGCTGGAAACCGACTCCGGCTTTGTGCTCGGCTCCCTGTGCGTTTTCTCCGATGCGCCGGCGGAACCGGACCCGGAGCAGATCGCCATGCTGGAGCTCCTGGCCCAGCAGGCCGTGGAGCTGCTGGAACTCCAGCACCGGACGCTGCAGCTGAACGAGGCGCTGGACGAGGTGCAGCGGAGCAATGCCAAGCTGGGCGAATTCGCAGGCCGCGTCAGCCACGACCTGCGCGTTCCGCTGACCACGATCCTGGGCTACGTGGAGCTGAGCGAGGATGATCCCGACATGCCGCCCGAGCATCCTGCTGCCGAGTATCTGCAGCTCATCGGCGCCAGCGGCAGACGCATGCTGGACATGCTCGAGGACGTTCTGGACTACTCCAAGGTGGGCGGCGCGCTGCATCCGCAGTCCGTCTCGCTGCGAAGCGCTGTGGCAGACGTCGCGCGGGACCTCGGCATCCCGTTCGGGAGCGGGGCCACGCTGGACTCGGATGATGCGCGGCTGCATGCAGATCCGCTCCAGCTGCGGGCCCTGCTGCAGAACCTTTTCTCCAATGCCGTGAACTACCGCAGCCCCGGGCGTCCACTGGAAATCCGTGTCACCGCGGTCTCCAACTACCACGGGACTGCGGTCCTGGTTGCGGACAACGGCAAGGGAATCAGGCCGGAGGACAGGCAGCGCGTGCTGGAGCCGCTGGTCCGCCTGCACCGGGAAGGGGACGGCCCGGGTTCGGGGCTGGGCCTTGCCACGTGCCGCCGCATCGCGCAGGCACACGGCGGGGACCTGACGCTGACCGAGACCCCCGGCGGCGGAACCACTGTGGTCCTGACCTTCCCCGAAGCTCTGTGAACGGCGCTGCGTCCCGCCGTGTCATGGCCGGCCGCCCGCTCCGGTGGAAGGCAGGCGCCGCCATGCTGCTGGCACTCCTGCTGTTCCGGTTGCCGGCCGGCCTGGCCCCGGGTGCGGCTGCGGAGACTCCTTCCCCGGCGCCAGCGCCCACGGTGACTGCGGGCGGGGAGGGGCCGCTCTTCGGCGCGGTCCTGGAATGGGGCGAGGACAGCGCCGCCGGCTTCGCGGAGCGGCTGGGCGCGGTCCCGGCCGTCTTCGGCCATGACATCACCTTCCCGCTGCAGGAATCCGAGCAGGTCCACATCCGTGAATTCTTCCGGCAGAGCGATGCGCAGGGAGCCCATGCCCTGCTGACGGTCAAGCCCTCGAGGTCCCTGGACCAGGTGTCTGCCGATGACGCGGCAGCCTTTGCCCGGGCGGTGGACCGGCTCAGCACCGGCTTCCAGGGCAGGCTGTACATCAGGTTTGCGCCGGACATGAACACCAGCTGGGTTCCGTGGGGCCAGCAGCCGGAGGCGTACCGGAAGGCGTTCCGGGCCGTGGCGGCAGCCTTCGCATCGCAGGACGACGCCGGCACGGTCATGGTCTGGCAGCCCTTCCTGGGCCGCGACTACCCGTTCCAGCGGAACCGGAATGCACCGGGCCAGGGTTCGGAAGGCTTCAACCTGCTGGACACCAGCGGTGACGGGCGCTGGGACGGCGCCGATGATCCCTACTCGCCGTACTACCCGGGCGATGACGCCGTGGAATGGTCGGGCCTGGGCGCCTACCACGACGACACCGGCGGGGCATCGGCCCGCAACACGCTGCCGGCCGGGAATGAGCTCGCAGGCATGCTGACCGGCCATGACGGCCGCGGCGGTTATGGCGACTTTTACACGGACTATGTGCAGGGGCGCGGCAAGCCGCTGATGCTGCAGACGGCCGCCTTCTTCAGCTCAACCACGGGCGGCCCGGCGGAAGCTGACATCAAGCTGGCCTGGTGGGACCAGGTCCTCGGAGCAGCTTCCTCAGAACGTTTCGGGAACATCGGCGCCGTCGTCTGGGACGAGCGGACCAGCACCCGGGACACGGGAGTGGCAGCCATCGACTGGCGGCTGACGGGCCAGCCCGGCCTCGCGACGGCCGCCGGTGAACGGCTGGCAGGCTCTGCCCTGGTTACCGGACCGGTGACCGCCCGCGGCGGTTTGGCCGGGGATGATTCGGGCGCCGCGGGCAAGGTTATTGGCGGAATAGGTGCGTGGACGACGGCGGGCGTCCTGGCCGCCGTCGTCTGCTTCCTCTGGCTCCTCCCGCGCTTCCTGCCCCGGGCGGCCGGCTGGGCCTACGGCGACCCCTCCTCCCGGGATTCCCGCGTGGACTTCCTGCGCGGGCTCGCCATCGTGTTCGTGGTGGTCAACCACGTGGGCATGACCTCCCTGTTCCAGCTGTTCACCCAGGAAGCAGTGGGCTTCGTCTCGGGTGCGGAACTCTTTGTGCTGTTCTCCGGGTTCGTGCTTGGAATGGTGTTCGGCCCCCGGGTGAAGGACAACTTCGGCGACGTGGTTGACCACACCACCAAACGGGCGGGCAAGCTCTACGCCACGGCGCTCACCGTGCTGGTCGGGGTCTTCCTGATCTCGCTGGTTCCCGCCATCAACGCTGACACGTTGACGTCCTTCGTGGACCAGGGCACGGGGGCGGCGGGCCGCGGCGGAGCGGGCCGCTCCTACGACCTGTACGCCGGAATGGATTCGCTGCTGCGCTTCCCGGTGGCGCCGGAGGTCATCCCCGGCATCCTGCTGCTGCAGTTCGGCCCCTGGCAGTTCAACGTCATGGGCCTGTACGTGATCCTGCTGCTGGCCAGCCCGCTGGTCCTCTGGGCCCTGTCGCGCGGAAAAGGTGTGTGGGTGCTGGCCGCCACCACTGCGCTGTACGCGACCGGGGCCATCTTCCGGATCCGGCTCCTGCCGTCCGAATTCGAGGATTCCTTCCCGCTGCTGGTCTGGCAGGTGCTGTTCATTGTGGGCATGGTGGCGGGCTACCACCGGCACCGGATCATTGCCTGGCTGGGCGCGCATTCCTGGGTGGTGGTGGCGTGCACTGTCCTGGCTGCCTGCTTCGCGTTCCTGGCCTGGGGCAACCCGTACCTGGCCAACAGCTTCGACGTCCGCGTGGCCATCCTTCCGGACACGGCATACCGGGCGCTGTACGACTCCTACTTCGGCCGGACATACCTGGGCGTGGGACGGCTGCTGAATGTGCTGGTGCTGGTCGTGGCGGCCTATGCGCTTCTGACCGCCTACTGGAAGCCAGTCCACCGCGCCCTGGGCTGGTTCCTGGTTCCGCTGGGCCGGGCAACGCTGTACGTCTTCATCATCCACGTGGTCCTGATCGCCGTCGTCGCGAACATCCCGGCCCTGCAGGAGGGCCGGGTGCTCTTCAACACGGCAGCCTATGCGGTGATCCTGGCGCTGCTCTGGGTCATGGTGCGGACCCGGTTCCTGTTCCGCATCATCCCCACCTGACGTCTGCTTTCTGACTGCTGCCCGACCGGACCCGGGCCGCCGGCCTGCCGCCCAATCCGCGGCAGGCCTGCCGCACGCTAACCGCGGCGCGCGGCCAGGGCGCTTCGCAGGGCGTCCGCGGCGGCCTGGCTGCTGTTGATCCGCCAGTCCGTTTCCTTGTTGAAGTGGAACCAAGTCAGGGCCGTGACATCCCCCTGGGCAGCCAGGTAGCCCACCAGGGACGAAGCCCAGTCGGCCTTCGAGCCGCCCTGCTCTGCCGATGACGTCTCACCGACCAGGATCTGCTTGCCGGGGGCCAGCATCCGGAGCTGGGCGAGGCCGTCGCCGAATAGCTGGGACGGCGAGACCCAGGTGCTCCAGGACGCCGACGTGCCCCAGTTGTAGCCGTCGAGCGCCACTGCGTCCACGTAGGACGGGCCCGGGTAGAGGGCGTCCAGCGGCGTGGAGCCCCAGTAGGGCACGTTCGGGTTCCATACCCAGGTGACGTTGGATGCGCCGGTGGAGGCGACGACGTCGTGGATGTGCCGCCAGGCGGAAACATAGTCGCCGGTCCCGTTTCCGTTGAGCTGTTCGGACCACGGGTACCAGTTGCCGTTCATCTCGTGGCCGAAGCGCAGCATCACCGGATGGCCCCAGGCGGCCAGTGCCTGCCCCCACTGCCGAAGGTAGGGGTCGAAGTCACCGGCGGTGATCCGGTCCAGCGAGTAGGCGGGCTGGGAGGTTCCTGCGCCCCACACCCACGGCTCCCATGTCAGCAGGACCACGGCGCCGCGGCTGCGGGCGGCCTCAAGTTCGGCGAGCGGGGGCGCCTGGTTGAAATCCTTGTAGGACAGGATGATCGACGGCGCTTCCCCGGCCAGTGCAGCCACCTCGTCGAGTTCCGCCGAGGCCAGCGGGCCCCCGGGGGTGCCCACCCCGAAGCGCAGGAGCGACGTGCCGGGCTGGGGTGAGGAGGGCGCCGGTACCGGGGACGTGGACTCACCGGCCGGGGCGGTGGTTACCTCAGGGGCGGGATCGGCGGCGGAGGGGGAGCTGTAGGTGAGGGTGAACGGGGCCGCCGCACTCACCTTGCCGGACACGGCCGTAACCTGGACCACCGGATCGGAGCTCTCCGGAATCACCACGGCGGCGGTGAAGTAGCCGGAGGCGCTGGCCGTGAAAGGAACCGTGCTGGTCCCGGCGCTCAGCATTCCGGGACTTTTCTTGGGGAACCCCGTCCCGGTCACGGTGACGGTGGTGCCCGCGGGGCCGGAGCCCGCGTCGAGTTTGATGGCGGCAGCCGCGGCTTGGGCAGGGGCGATGCCGGCCGCTGCGAGGCCGGGCAGGGCAACGCAGAGGGCGGCCATGACGGTGGTGAGTAATTTGGGCAGTCTCATAATCCGCTCAAGGTACCGTCAAGTTCTTGGGACAAGCGCTGCAGGAGCGCAGCATCAGCGAAGGATTCGCGCTAGCTGCAAGGCTGACCACCGGGGGCGGTCAGCCGCCGATGGGGCTCCGCGACAGAATCCAGGTGTTCGTGCCGTCCTGCCGCGTAAAGGTCACGGTGGTGACCAGCGCGCGGATCAGGGCCAGCCCGCGTCCGGACTCGGCGTCCTCGCCGGGCATGGTGGTGTCGCCGTCGTCGATGCCGGGGCTTGTGGCGCCGAAGGCGCTGACCTTGGCTTCCAGGCTTGACTGCCGGATGCAGATGTCCACGCCCAGTTCCACCGGATCCGCCGATTCCGGCTCCGCGTGCTGGACCACGTTGGCGGCGGCTTCGATCACGGCGGTGGCGAACGTCATCCGGTCCATGTCGGGAACGAAGGGGGCGTCCTCCCACAGGCCGTCCAGCTGGCCGTGCACGGCGTCGACCGCCTCGGGCGCCGCCACACTGCGGAAGTTGCGGCGGGCCAGGACCTCAGTCATTGCCGAACGCCTCGTCAGCGGTGGCATAGGACGTCAGTACGCGGTCCATGCTGGTTAGTTCCAGGACCATCTTCACCTGCGGCTGGACGGCGGCGATGCGGAGGTCGCCCCCTGCCTGCCGGGCCGCCTTCAGGCAGCCGATGAGGGCGCCGAGCCCCGAGGAATCCATGAAGGCGGTGTCTTCGAGGTTCACCACAATCCTGCTGGAGCCGTTGGCGACGACGTCCGCCACGAACTCCCTGAGCTTGGGCGCGGACACCATGTTCAGGCGGCCGGCGGCTTTGATTTCGGCGTATGAGTCCTTGACCTCGTAACTAAGATCCATCCGTCTTCCTCTCTTCGATCAAACCCTCTGCCGGAAGGGACTCAGGCTCGAAACCCTCCGGTTCATAACCCTTGTACAGCACGGCCCGGACCAGGATGCTCATGACCACCAGGTCGAACACCACCCAGGCCACGTTGACCAGCGTACCGATCGGTTCGGACATGCCCGCGGCCAGCCGCGCGATGCCCACCACCGAGGAGACGGCCAGCAGCACGGACACGACGATCTGCGGCCGGATCAGGCTCCAGCTGGGGCCGCCGGTCTGGCGGTCTTTGGGGGTGACGGCGAACCCAAGGGGACGGCCGAACCAGACGTTCCGGGCCGCCGTCGTACATGCCTTGATCCAGGTGGGAAACAGCGCAAGGCTGTACTGCTGCCCCCGCCAGGTGGGGATGCCGCGGCCGGCAATGAAAAACAGCAGCTGGTTGACCACCATGAAAGGGATGAACCGGATAAAGAAGTCGGCGCTGAGGCTGGTGACCGGCAGGATCCCGAGCAGCAGGTAGATGATCGGGGCGGCAAAGTAGATCACCGCGGCGAAGCCGCTCAGGTAGGTCCACATGGTGGCGAAGTACATGAGGCGCTGGCCCAGCTTGAGGCCGCGCTGCACCAGCGGGTTTTCACGCAGCATCACCTGGATGGTGCCCTGCGCCCAGCGCAGCCGCTGCGTCAGCATGGTGGCAAGGTCCTCCGGGGCCAGGCCGTAGGCGAGGACCTCGTGGTGGTAGACGCTCTCCCAGCCCATGCCGTGGATGCGCATGGCAGTGGCCATGTCCTCCGTGACGGAGATGGTGGCCAGCGGCATGACGGGCTGGGCTTCGCCGCTGCGTTCCACGGACAGGGCATCCAGCACTGCCTGCACGGATTCGATGGCTCCGAGCGGCGACCAGTCCCGGGCGGACATGCGCTGCACGGCGTCGTCGGCCACCACGGGCACGCCTGAGTCACCCACGTGTGCCAGCTCCATGGCGGCGATTTCCTCAAGGTCCGCCTGCAGCGCGGATACGTCTGCCTGGACGAGGGCCTGGACAGCCTGGTCCACCTTGCGGCGGACGCGGTACGTGATCTCGCTCAGTGACTCGCCGTCGTCGAGCCTGCGCCGGGCTTCCGTGGTGGCGGACTCCACCTCATCGAGCATCTGCGCCACGAGCAGGTTGTCCGAATCCGCCGATTTCCGTGCCTTGCGGACGGCCGACTGGGAGGCCGCCAGGGCGCGGCGGATGCTCTTTTCTGTTTCCCGGACGTACCCCACCAGGCCCAGCTGCATGAGCGCCTCACGGCGGAGGATCGCGTTGGAGCCGCAGAAGAAGGCGGCGTTCCAGCCGTCCTTGCCCTGCTGGATGGGGCCGTAGAACAGGGGTGCCTGGCTGCCCAGGGGGTCGCTGGCGGGGACATTGCTGAAGTACTGGGGCGTCTGCACCAGCGCAACCTTGGGGTTGGTGAAGTAGCCCAGCGTTTTGTCGAGGATGTCCGGCTCGGGGATCTGGTCGGCGTCGAGGATCAGCAGGAACTCGCCCTCGGTGACCATCAGGGCGTTGTTGAGGTTGCCTGCCTTCGCGTGGCGGGGCATGTTCTTCCAGTCCTCGCTGCGCGTGACATAGCCCAGCCCGTGCTCTTCGGCGAGCCGGCGCATCTCGGGGCGGGCGCCGTCGTCGAGGATCCAGGTGCTGTGGGGATGCCGGATGCGCTTGGCCGCGAGGGCGGTGGTCATCACCAGGTCCAACGGCTCGTTGTACGTGGTGATGAAGACATCCACGGTGGCGTCCGCAGGCGGCGGGGGCGCACCCTTGCGAATCTTCAGGCGCCACACGGTCATCCCGAACAGCATGACGTCGATCAGGCTGTACGTCTCGGCGGCCACGAGGGGCACCGCGATCCACCAGGCTTCCCAGTTCAGTGAGGCCAGCCAGCGCCAGGCGATGTAGTTCACGCCCAGCAGCACCGTCAGGACCACCACCAGGCGGGTCCAGAAGCGCGTCACAGCGCGGCCGTTCCTGTTGCCTCCGCTGCGGGCCCGGTCCCGGCGAGGCGCCGCACCATGACCGCGGTGACATCGTCCTCGGCGGTGTCGGCGGGGGCCAGTTCCAGCAGGGCGGCGCAGGCCGCCTCCGCGGTGGGCTGTCCGAGCGTGGAACGGCGGACGGCGTGGGTGAACTCCTCGACGGAGCCGAACACGTCCAGGATGCCGTCGCTGACGACGACGAGCGAATCGCCGGGGGACAGATCCAGTTCCGCTTCGGTCCAGCCGGCATCGCCCCAGGCGCCGACGGGCGGCCCGGCAGACGGAAGCCGCTCCGCACCGCCGTCGGCCTGGAGGTGAAGCGCCAGGCCGTGGCCGGCGTCGACGTAGCTGACTTTCCCGGAACCGGCGTCCAGCCGGGCGTGGAAGAGCGTGACGAAGGAGCCCGAGATGTCCAAATCCGACGCGATGGAGCGGCTGGCCAGGCCGAAGGCGTTCTCGAGGTCCGGCTCGTGCCGGACCGAACGCATGACCGCCCGGGCGGTGGCGGCGATGAGGGCCGCGCCCATGCCCTTGCCCATGGCGTCGGCGAACGTCAGGTGGAGCCCGCCGGGGGTCTGGTACCAGTCGTAGAAGTCACCGCCGACGCTGCGTGAGGGGCGGAACACGCCTGCCACTTCGTAGCCCTCCAGCCGGATGGTCTCGCGGGGAAGCAGGCTCTGCTGCACCTCGGCGGCTCGGCGGAGGTCGTTCTGGGCGGCCTCGTCGACGGCGGGGGTCCGGGAACGGCGGAACAGCGCATTGATCCGCGACTGGAATTCCCGCGGGCTGAAGGGCTTGTTGATGTAGTCGTCCGCGCCGTTGTCCAGACCGGTGAGCTTGTCCAGCTCGTCCACCCGGGCGGTGAGCATGATGATGAACGCGTCCGAGAACTCGCGCAGCCGCTTGCAGACCTCCAGCCCGTCGAGGTCCGGAAGGTTGAGGTCCAGGGTGACAAGGTCCGCCCTGGTGTCCCGCACGGCCTCGATGCCCGGAAGACCCGCACCCGCTTCGGTGACTTCGAAGCCCTGCTTCGTCAGCACCCGGACCAGCAGGCCCCGAATGTCCGGATCATCCTCGATGACGACGGCTCGGCGCGGCTCAGGGGTAGCAGGCATGCCTCTATTAACTACTGTCTTTACAGACTTGTCACGCCGAAGTCCCCCCGTGTCCAATCAGACCGGCCTGCGTGAACGTCCCTGTCAACGCCTCCTCACGTTTTGCCGGGCCTTTCCCCACCCTTCCTCACCTTTGGTCGGGTCGCGCCTGACCCTTCCTCACTTTGGTCGGGTCGCGCCTGACCCTTCCACAGCCGGTGAGGAAGGGTTTGCCATTTTCCTGCAGGAGGTGAGGAAGGGTCGCCTGTTTTCCTGCAGGAGGTGCGGAAGGGCTTCCCGTTTTCCTGCAGGAGGTGAGGAAGGGTTTGCCGTTTTCCTGCAGGAGGTGAGGAAGGGCTTCCCGTTTTCCTGCAGGAGGTGAGGAAGGGTCTGAGGGTGTCACGGGGCGGTGCGGAAGGGGGAGGGGGCCCTCGACGGCCCAAGAATTGTCAAAGCTCGAAGTACTAGCCTGTCAAGGCCGTGGCTATCCGCCGCGGCACCGTTCCGGCCGGAAGATAATCGGATATGCAGATCCTGGTGGTTGAAGACGACGAATCAGTGGCAGCCGGCGTGCTGGAAGGCCTGACGAGGGCCGGTTTCCAGGCCCGGCACGTCGGTGACGGTGCCGGGGCGCTCGCCGAGGTCCGCTCCTCGAGCCCTGATTTCGTGCTCCTTGACCTGGGGCTGCCGGACATGGACGGCACGGACGTGTGCCGGTCCATCCGTTCCCTGACCGGGACGCCGATCATCGTCGTCAGCGCGCGCGACGAGGAAATCGACCGGGTCCTGGCCCTTGAGCTGGGGGCGGATGACTACCTGGTGAAGCCGTTCGGCATGCGGGAACTCGTTGCGCGGATCCGGGCCGTTGCCCGCCGCACGGCCGACCCCCAGGCCGGGACCGCTCCCGCGCCCGACGGCACCCGCACCATCGGCGCGCTCAGCATCGACCAGCGTTCGCGCCGGGTCACGGTGGGCGGGAACGAAGTCCACCTCACCGCCAAGGAGTTCGAGCTCCTGTACTACCTCTCGGAGGACGCGGGCGCCGTCTGCCAGCGCACCGACATCCTGCGTGCGGTGTGGGACGGCACCTGGTACGGAACAACCAAAACCTTGGACGCACACGTGGCAGCAATCCGGAAGAAACTCGGCGACCCCCGCTGGATCGAGGCGGTGCGCGGCGTAGGGTTCAGGCTGGACGTGCCCGGATGAGGTGGCGGCTGATCTGCGCCTTCATGGCCATCACGCTGCTGGTGGTGCTGGTGCAGGACATTCCCCTGGGCAGCTACCTTGTTCGGGTGGAACGCGACCGGCTGGCCACCTCCCTTGAACGCGACGCCTTCCTGCTCAGCGGGCGGGCCCACCATCTGCTGGAAACCGGAGCGTCTGCCCCCGGCCCGGTGGCCGTCACCGTCCGTGATTACGGCCGCGCCAGCGGCGCCCGAGTCGTCATCGTGGACCGCTCCGGCACGGCGGTAGTGACGTCCGACGACGACCAGTCATCTACCGGGTCCTCCTACCTTTCGCGCCCCGAGATTTCCGCGGCGCTCGCGGGCCAGATCACGTCCGGCCAGCGGCACTCGGACACCCTGGGATTCGATCTGGTGTACGTCACCGTTCCCGTGCTCAGCGGTGCGAACATCACGGGAGCGGTGCGGCTGACCTACCCGGCGTCCGTGGTGGATGACCGGGTATCCGGCCAGCTGAGGGTGATGTGGGCCGTGGCGGGCACCACCGTGCTGCTCGCCGGACTGCTGGCCTACCTGCTGGCCGGTGCCGTGACCCGGAGGATCAAACGGCTGCAAAAGGCCACGGAACTCCTGGCGGAAGGCAACCTCGACACCCGCACCGAGGAGGAGCAGGGCCCGCCCGAGCTGCGCGCCCTGGCCCGCTCGTTCAACCAGATGGCGGACCGGCTGGAACACGTACTGCAGCAGCAGCGCGGATTTGCCAGCGACGCGTCCCACCAGCTGCGCACCCCGCTGACAGGCCTCCGGCTGCGGCTGGAGAACGCCGTGGACGCCGTGGACAGCGATCCCGACGGTGCACGAGTCATGGTGGCGGACTCCCTGGAGGAGACGTACCGGCTGCAGCGGATCATCGACGGCCTGCTCCTCCTGAGCCGGGCGGACAGCCGCCATGTGGAGCGGGAAGAAGTGGACCTCAGCCAGATCGCCCGCAGCCGGGTGGAGCAGTGGGAGGCGCTGGCCGAGGAAAGCGGGGTCCGGACGGTGCTGGACGCGGTTCGAGAAGCCAGGGTGGTGGCGATGCCCGGGGCGGCGGAGCAGATCATCGACAACCTCATTGACAACGCCCTGGCCGTGGCGCCGCCGGGATCGGAGATCCGGCTGGTGGTCCGGCCGGACCGTTCCCCCGGCTCCGGTGCCTCCGCCAGCGGTGCTTCCGGCGCCGCCAACGGCTATGAGCTCCACGTGCTCGACGACGGTCCTGGGCTTTCCGAGGAGGACCGGCTCAAGGCCTTCAACCGGTTCTGGCGGGGACAGTCGACGACAGATGGCAGCGGGCTGGGACTGGCCATCGTCCAGCAGCTGGCGGAGGCCAGCGGTGCGGCGGCTACCCTGGAGGCGCGGCCGGGCGCCCGGGGCCTGGACGCCCGCGTCACATTCAAAGCTGCTGTGCGCACCTAAGACCGCTTCGCCGGCCGGCGTGCCCGGCGGACAAGACTGCAGGAGTAAGCGGGCAAGACTTGCGTGCTTCATCTACTTACGTATGCGTGTGATGCCTGCCATACTTATTTAAGACGCGCTATGCGCATTCAGTTGTGTAATGCGCAATTACCCGAAGGTGCGAAAGAAGAAAACCGAAGATCGGCGCAGCTGCCCGGGTCGACGTAGGCGACCTCCGGAGCGGCGGAGTGTCCGGTCTGCGGGACAAGGATTTCGAACCATGGCAAGTCAGTTAGATTTGGCTGAGGTGCCGCAGCCAACGAGCCCCGTGCTCAGGAAGGAACGTGAACTCATGGTTCATAAAGTCAAGGCAGTTGTTGTCCGGGAAAAGGATGCGCCGGTATCGGTGGAGACGATCCTGGTGCCGGATCCGGGTCCGGGCGAGGCCCTCGTGGACATCCTGACGTGCGGGGTGTGCCACACGGACCTGCATTACAAGCTGGGCGGCATCGGGAATGACTTCCCGTACCTGCTCGGCCACGAGGCCACGGGTGTGGTGTCCGCGGTCGGTGAGGGCGTCACCGAGGTCGCCCCCGGCGACCGCGTGATCCTGAACTGGCGCGCGGTGTGCGGGCAGTGCCGGGCGTGTGCGAAGGGCCAGCCGCAGTACTGCTTCAACACGGCCAACGCGACCCAGAAGATGACGCTGGAGGACGGCACCGAACTGTCCCCGGCGCTGGGCATCGGCGCGTTCGCGGAGAAGACCCTGGTGGCTGCCGGGCAGTGCACCAAGGTTGACGAGGACGCCGATCCGGCGGCCGTCGGCCTGCTGGGCTGCGGTGTGATGGCCGGCATCGGTGCCGCGATCAACACCGGCGAGGTCAAGCGCGGCGAGTCCGTGGCTGTGATCGGCTGCGGCGGCGTGGGCATCGCAGCGATCGCCGGCGCGAAGCTGGCGGGTGCCACGACGATCATCGCCGTGGACATTGATGACAACAAGATCGAGATGGCCAAGTCCCTGGGGGCAACGCACGGCGTGAATTCCCGTGCCGGTGACCCGGTCGAGGCGATCCGCGCACTGACCGGCGGCAACGGTGCCGACGTCGTGATCGAGGCCGTCGGACGGCCCGAGACGTACAAGCAGGCGTTCTACGCCCGCGACCTCGCCGGCCGTGTGGTGCTGGTGGGTGTCCCGACGCCCGAGATGCAGCTGGAACTGCCGCTGCTGGACGTTTTCGGCCGGGGCGGATCGCTGAAGTCCTCCTGGTACGGGGACTGCCTGCCCTCCCGCGACTTCCCGATGCTGGTGTCGCACTACAAGCAGGGCAACCTGGACCTGGATGCGTTCGTGTCTGAACGGATCACCATCGACCAGGTCGAGGAAGCCTTCGACAAGATGCACGAAGGCAAGGTCCTGCGTTCCGTCGTCGAAATCCAGCCCGCCGCCGAAACCCGCCCCGCCGCCGCAACCCAGGGAGCATCCGTATGAGCGTCACCATCGAAAACCTTGTCACGTCCGGCACGTTCTCGCTCGACGGCGGCACGTGGGATGTGGACAACAATGTCTGGATCGTCGGCAACGACGAGGAATGCGTGATCATCGATTCCCCGCACGACGCCAAGGCGATCATCAGCCAGGTCAAGGGCCGCACGGTCAAGGCCATCCTGCTCACCCACGCGCACAACGACCACATCGGCGCCGCCCGTGAGGTTTCGGAGGCCGTGGGGGCGCCGATCTACCTGAACCCGGAGGACAAGGTCCTGTGGGAGCAGGTCTACCCGGACTTCGAACCGCAGCGGCAGCACGCCGACGGCGACGAATTCCAGGTCGGCGGGGCGACGCTGAAGGCGATCCACACCCCCGGCCACTCACCCGGATCCACCTGCTTCTACCTGGAAAGCGAAGGAACCGTCTTTACCGGGGACACCCTGTTCAACGGCGGACCCGGTGCCACCGGCCGCTCGTACAGCGATTACCCGACCATCCTCACCTCCATCCGCGAACGCCTCCTCACCCTCCCGGCAGAGACGGTGGTCCGGACCGGTCACGGGGACAACACCACCATCGCCGCCGAACGCGAAACCCTCGCCAAGGTGGCGCAGTAAGAACCAAACCACGATCCACACGCAAGGC